>CABMDX010000363.1 GCA_902385025.1 uncultured archaeon
CGGCATTGATCTTTGCAGGAAGCCTGGACACCTTTCCATGCCCTCTCAGGATTTCTAATTCCTCATCGCCGGCATGATGGGTCACCACGAAGCCATTGCTATTGGCGCAGATCAGAGATCCTAAAACGGCACTTCCACCTGCCAAGAGCCTCACAGCTTCGACCTGCAGACCTGCTGCCAGAGCCTCCAGATCCTCCGGTCCGACCTCATGCGGTACAAGGATTACCTTTTCCGTGCACCTGGCAAAGACTCCTACCAGAGAGCTGCCCGCAATATTCAGACGCTTATCTGTCACCTGCAAACTCCGCCTCAACACCGCCGTCTTCGAACTTGACTGCACGCACTCTTACGCGCAGGGGCGGCTTCATATCGCCTCTCGCCCAGATGACTTCATTCAGGCTCTGGTCGATTTTCACATCCTCAATAGGGGTTTTCATGTGTCGGGCAAGGTATGTGCGCACCTCAGTTATCGCCCGGTTGGATCTTCTGTAAATGGGAACGCTCTTCACAATCCCCAGGGGAATGGTATAAACTCTCTCTGTGTCCGCCATTATTTATGCCTCTAAAGTGCTTCTTCTCCAGTGTCTTCTCTTGGGGTGTGTGACTACGCGCCTCAGGGTCTTTACGATAACCCAGGAGGGCACCCTACGATTCTGATTGAATGCCTTGGCAAGCCTGATCTTCTTGCCTTTCATTTTTTTGGACAAATCTCTTCCTCCGAATTACTCTGGTGTGCGTATGATTGGAGGGGAAGATCCTATCGACCTCCCCCTGGCCGTGCCGGTCTTTAAGCGCATATCTCAGGCCCACCTCGAAATCCGAGGCAGGATACCTCTCGGAGAGAACCTCCTCGAAGTCAAAATAGCGCGAGGCCATAGCCCGGATGGTCTTGCCACCCAGGCCCGCCAGGGGTCTTAAGTATTGCACATGCAACCGGTCTTCCAGGCTTCGGATTGCGCTTACGCTCATCTTAGGTGCGCGATCATCCCGCCTCGTTCCGTCCGCCACAAACTCGCACTCTTTAGCCATATTCTCTACTGCAACAAAATGAACATAATCGAGAGCATCATTGGGATAGCCTGACTCAAGCAGCATTTCCAGGGCTCTGTTCAGGACGCCTTCCTCAAACAGCCTTCTGCTGTGAGAATAGCCAAGCTCTTCGGCCGCATCAGCAGCTCTGGTCCAGTCGTCGTCGAAGCCAAAGCTATACGTGACAAGCTCTATCTCGTCGAAGAATGGTTCGAGCAGAAGAGCCGCCAGGCCGCTGTCTTTTCCGCCTGAGAACAAGACTGCTACCTTCATAAACTGCCTGAATGCCGCCTATCTCCTGGTTATGGTGATGTCTCTTTTCTTGGGCTGGGCCTGCTTGAGGATCGCTTTGAGCTGTTCGTCTGTGATCGCGCCCCGCAGCCTGCCGCTCTGAGCAAGCATGATGAGCTGGGCTTCGATCTGAGAGACGAAATCAGGTCTCGTCATGCGCAATGCATTGAGCCTCTCCCGGGCTTCGGGTGTAAGGATGGTCCTCATCAGAGCAGATTTCTTGGCCTCCATCTCGGCCTGGGCCTGCTCCTGCTGGGCGGCCATCATCTGCGAATCCATCTGCTGCTTTTGGATCTGCTCCATCCGTTTTCGTCTTAACTCTGCAAGCTCATCATCAGCCATTGTTTATACCTCACAAAGATTTAGTTTGCCGATTCTGCAACAGGCTTTGCAGCAGGTGCCGCAACCGCCCCATGCATCTTGCTATGAACCTTATGAGCCATATCGTCCAGGAAGGCCTGGCCTGCGGGAGTCATCTGCCGTCCCTTCTTGATCTTCTTCACGTATCCGGCTTTCTCCAGTTGCTGCAGGGACTCTCTTACAACAGAGCCGCTGCCCTTTGCGAAGAATCCGGTAGCTACACCTTTGCGGTGCTTTCCGCCGTAGAATGTCCGCAGGCGGGAGACGCCCACCGGGCCGTCGATGTATATTCTGCGCAATACCGATGCACACCGCACAAACCACCAGTCGGGGTTGGTGGGTGGCATCTCCTTGTTCACCCCAGTCTTGGCAAACTCAGCCCACGCCGGTGGCTGAACCTTGCCGGCCGCCTTCAGCTCTTCGGCTGTGGCAGCTATCAAGTCATGGGGAGGTACGTCGTAAACAGTTGTCAAATCCTTCAATCCTCCAAGATGATAAGGAACAAACCAGAACCCTTACGCCAAAACAAGTATAAATGCTTTTTCAAAGCCAAATACCCGCGCGGCTCTTTTCTCCAGGCGATTTCACTGAATTCCTTTTAAAGCTTATCCGGGCTCATGGCAGAAAAGGATTTCGCAAGGCCATCACTATAATTCAATGCTTTCTTGAATCGTTCGATCCTTTGGGGTGAGAAACTCGTATCCAACTACAACCAAGTCCAGTGGATTAAGCTTGATGCCTCTTTTCTTCTCATGGCGACTTGAGTCGATCTTGTACTTTAGGAAGAGAATGCTCAGTGAGGAGAGAAGAGCGCTGGCATCCTGATGAACCCTGTAATCTTGATGCATTTCTAAGAATTCATCTTTCCAGGCAACAAGATTCTGTCGATTAAGTATCGAATAAATATCAGATGCGTCTTCTCTTGATATCTTGCCGCTAGAAAGCGCAGCAAGTATTAAGCCGCGAAGGTCGCGCTGGTGCTTGGAACCAGTTTTTTGAGCATTCCTTGCATCCCATGGAGAATTTATTCTCGATATAAGATCGGATCTCGCCCTGGTGTCGATCTCTTTGAACTGCCTGAAGGCCTCAAATCCTTTTAGGGGAATGTGCAGCTCCTCCTTCTCAGCGCACTCCATCTCTCGAAATATCCAGCTTACATCGTTGTAGTGATCAAATCGTCTCCCCTTGAAATCATAATATAGAAGATGCATTCCTTCCAGGGATTTCTTCTCTCTATAAAAGATGATCAAGCCTCTTTCTTTTGAGATCTTGCCGCTTCTTTTTCCTGAGCTTATGCCCTTTAGGCCCTTTTCTCCCTCCTTTCGCAGATGGGTTAGTATCAATTGGTAAGGCGTTCGCATGGGCAGAAGCTCTGAGGACTTCTCCATGTCATCCAGAACTGATTGATCCTGCTCTCCAATTCTTGCCAGAGCGTTGAAGTTCTTGGGATTCTTCACTTCGCCAAGAATGGAAATCTCCACGCCCACGGATTCAGAAATCTTGACTATTTTCTCCTCCAACCTCCTAACCAAGCCGAGGATATCCTCCAAAGCCTCCTCAGGCCAGAAAACCGCCGCGGTAACTGTATCGTACTCGCTGCCGATTCTGTCCACCCGGCCAACCCTCTGCACGATTCTCATAGGATTCCAGGGCAGATCGTAATTGATGACGTAGTTGGCATCTTGCAGGTTTTGGCCTTCAGAGAGAACATCAGTGCTTATGAGAATGTCCGTCTCCTCCTGGATCGTGCTTGTCTCCGATCTATTGGCCCGAGGAGCAAAAGCTTTGATTATGCTTTCCCTCTCTCCTGGCGAGGTCTTGCCTGTAAGAAGGCTGATTTTCTTGCCCTGTTTTTGAAGCTGCTCTTTTAGATTCTTGTAGAGATATTCTGCGGTATCCATGAACTGGGTGAAGAGCAGGCATTTTTTTCCATCGCTCTCAAAGACCCTGTCTTTGGCCAGAAGTTCGCCCAATGCCATGAGCTTTTTATCGGCGTAAACAGGGATGAGATCCAGATCGAGCTTCAGAGCCCTAAGTTTTTCCAGATCTGCTTTAAGGTCCTTTTTCATTTGAGCTTTATCATACTCCGCGCTCAAGGACATAAGAGCGATCTTATTCAGCTCCAGAAAGAATACGGATTCATCTTCCAGTGAGCCGTTTTGGTGGCCAAGCGCTTTCCTGAAGGCTTGACTGCTCAGGATCTTTCCTGAGTTCAGAGTTTTTTCGAAAAATTCGTAGAACTTCACCAGCCGATTTATACTAGATCTTATGGCCTCAATGCTGCTTTCAAACCTTTTGAGAAGGCCGAACTTCTGCAGCTCTGCCCGCATGCTTGCTTCCTTCTTCTCCTTGTCCTCAAGAGTCTTGATGTAGAAATCAGATCTGTATGGAACGAGGTGCAGACCCTCGATGGTATCTAGCACCTTTTTATAGATCTGATCTCCGAAAAGGGCTGTGAGGCTGTACTCAACCTTTCGCAACTTCCTTTTCGGAAAGCGAACCGGTTTTCCATTGATAGTAGTCTGAGGATAGTTATCGACTATGAAATTCCTGGTCCTTCGAATCATGACCTCGTCCAGGAGGCGTTCTATTTGCTCAATTCCTTCCGTCAATTCCTTTCTTTCCGCAGACAGGAAGTGTGTTCTCAGATCCGGTATTCCCAGATCTGCGAAATAAGCGTCGTCTCCGGCAGTGATCAGAGAGAGCCGATGGTAAAGGTCGAGAAGGGAGTTGTTAACGGGAGTGGCAGTCATGAGCACCACCATCTTCTTCTTGCCGCCAGCTACGAGCTTGAGCAGATTGGTGTATCTGTTTGTGGAAGCGTTGCGAAAGTTTTGGCTCTCATAGAATACCAGGAGATCGTAGTCGATTATCTTCTCCGGATGAAAGCTGGATGTACCGGTGCTCTCGATGGTCACGTTCATGGTTTTTATGCTCTCATCCAGGAGCTTTGGTTCCCAGACAGCATTGAGCACCTGGGCAGGAGCGATTATCATGGCCTTCATCCTCTTCACGGCCGCATATTCGCGCAAGAGTTCCAAAGCAATGTGGGTTTTTCCCAGGCCCGTGGAGTCGGCGATTAGAACGCCACCATATTTGGTGAGGATTCTCTTGGCTGCACTGAAGGCATCCTGCTGGAATCCGGCCAGCTCCAGGATCTTGCCTTTTTCATGCTCCAACTCCTCTAGCCTGGGCCGATAGTATTCGTAGAGGAACTTCATGTACATCTGGAATGGATCCAGCGGGTGGCCGAACTTGGAGTCCTCCAGGACGCGGATAATCTCCTGCTTGATGTCCGCTCCCTTGGACCATCTTCTTTCAAACCATTGCTCGACCAGTCTTTGAGCAGAGGGTTGGTAGAGGGCGGCATTCAATTCGATGTTATTTTGAAGCCCTGGCCTGGTGAAGTTGC
>CABMDX010000364.1 GCA_902385025.1 uncultured archaeon
CAGGGAGCGGGATTCGGTCACTATACGCCCCTGGTAATCCTTAAGGGCAGATGCCACTTTCTTCCAGGGAACTGTGCCATTTCCGACGGGCAGATGCTCGTCTCTCTCGCCATGGTTATCGTGCACATGAGTATGAATAATTCTATCTTTCAGCTTCAGAAATTTCTCCACATTTCCATTGGTATTGGCATGCCCCACATCAAAAATAAAGCCCACATTTTCCCGATCCACGGTCTCCAGGATTCCGGAGATCTCCTCTGGCCTTCGGCCCAGGATGGCAGGCATGTTCACCATATTCTCCACGGCAATTCTCATGTCCAGATTCTGGGCGTGATCGCATATCTGCTGAATGCCAAGGATGCTCTGGGACCAGGCTGCATCAGGCATCTGCATTCCCAATGGCGAGAAGTGGCCGGGATGAAGAACTGCCAGGCGCGCAAAATCGCTCGAAAGATCCAGGCATGCCTTCATCTGGCTAATCGTCTCCTCCCAGATGGGCTGGTTCACGGACGCAAGATTCAGGTCTGAGTACGGCAGATGGATGGTGATGACCAGATTAGTGGTCTCGACGATCTGCTTCGCCTCGGGCAGGTTCTCTTGCGTCAGCTTCTGGCGCCCCTCGTTGACAATTTCCCACCCGCTATAGCCCAGGTCCTCGAGTTGATAAGCCCAATCAAAGGGCCGGTCAACGAGCTTGCTGGAGGAAAAGCTAAACATGCCCTTCCGCCTTCTTTGCATCTTCCCTTGGCAGCTCTTCCAGCTCGGTCTCCATGATCGGGACACCATTCTCTGTCTGCGGTGCCAGCCAATCAATTAATCTCATGCCGCCAGTAATCTGAACATGCAATGAACCCAAGGGCTCCTCTTCGGGCGGAAAGCTCACCTTGCCCATATAGGCTGCCTGCTTATTGAGCTGGAATGTTACGGCATCGCCCACCAGCCCGTGCAGCATCACGGATCGTGCAGTGTCCAGAATCATCTGCCGCCTTAATAGCTCATGAAAGGATCGTAGGGCATCAGGGCCGTTATAGGCCTCGATGCGGTCGCCGCGAATATCCATGATAAGCCCTGGAAATATCTTCTCGATAGCCGAGACAACCCGCTCTACCATCTCCGTCGGCCTTACCGACGAGTAAACCGTGACCTCAATCGTTCTTATCGCCTCTATAGATGGCTGGTTTTGTATCTGAGAATGGCAGCGATGCCCCCGAAGGCCTTGAAAAGCTGCGTGCCCTCCTCAAACTCTGTGGAGATGATCTTTACCTCCGCCCCACTCTGATCAGCAAGCTTTGACAGATCGGAGACTATGTCAACCTCTTCCGCTGCCAAGAGAGGACTGCCGCATTTTAGGCAATTTCCCAGAGGCTCTGAGCTGCTGACGCGGGTTTTACTATCTGTGAAGTCGCAGCTGCGGTTAGTGCAAACAATCTTCGTGCGAGTCTTACGCAAATCCTCGGACAGAAGCAGGATCTCCACAGCCCCTAGCTCCAGGTTGTGGCGGACCTCTTTCTCTCCGTAGGCAGCAAGCCCCTTGTCGCTCACAAGCTCTGTCATGAAGCGGCGCATGACAAGCTTGTCCTGCATCAGCTCCAGATCCACAAGTCGCTCTTGTGCAGCATCCACCAGCTCATAAAGCCCGGACTCATCGGTGTAAGAGACGTCCAGTGCATCCAGAACCTTTCGCTGCAGCTCATGGTGGAGGAAGCCTCCTTCCACGAACTCCTCTTTTGTGGGCGAGGGCCCGCCAACAAGGATGCCCTGCAGGTCCTTGGGATCTATGGCCAGAAAAGCATCATTGGCCGATTCTCCGATGCGTCCGTAAAAGTCATGAATAGCGATGAGCCGGAGCTGCTGGAACCTGTGGCTGGACTGGCCACCTTTCCTCTGCTTGCCGGGCACGGTTGATGTGAGATGCTTGAGCGGCTCGATGTACTTTCCCTTCAGAACGCCGATGGTCGCCTCGCGCCTGTCCAGGACTATGAGACCAAAGGTTTTCTTGTCGGCAAGCATATCCTCAAGCGGTCCGAGCAGGAATGAGGAATCACAATGATACCTGTAGGTTACAATGGGGTCTGGCGGCTCCATTGCAACGCTATACATGTCCGTTCTGTTGGCTCCTGCATCCACGCTGCCGATGAAAAGGACGACGCCATTGGGCGGCGGCTTGGGGATGAGCTTGAGCCGGGACATGGCGGACTCCAGCGAGCCCTGCACGCTGAGCCTGGTGACACGTGATTTTATGTTGGCTGCCTGCCCGTACTCCTCACGAAGCTGGCTCATGACATCTGAGATCTGCTTGTCGGGTGGAATATAAAGGGAAATTAGCTCCGTACCCCGTCCGGTCTTGCTGCGAAGACCATCGAGAAGACGTTTAAATTCGTATTTTTCCTGCGCAGTGAACTCCATTTCTTGCGAATCTCCCAAAAACTGCTCACGGCCAAGATATAAAAAGGCTTCTTCTTGCTTTGGAGCATCATTAGCGAAAAGATGGATAATACTACTATTACCTTAATTACTCTTATTAGATACTTGCCACTTATTTTCAAAAAGAATCCCCTCATTCAAGAGTAATCAATAATGGTAAGCTTACATAAGAATAATCAAATTTCTGCATATTCAAAAACTATATAAAGATATAAGTTATCTTATATTCTATGGATCAATTGGTTGTTCTCCAGGAGATTTATTCAACATTTTCCAAAGGGGGGGATGGACTCCAAGAAATCAATGCCAGAGCCATCGAAGGGAGCTGCTCCCAGCAGATTGGCAAACTGCTGGAAAGCTCGAAAAAAGGGAGGATCGATGAGGATGTTTGCCGAAAGCTCTCAGATGGCCTGCAGGATATTTATGAGATCAAGCGATTAGGCGATATCTGCCGCAAAGCCGGATTTCTTGACCTGGCAGTGAAATCCTACAGCAAAGCCCTCAGCCTCTGCAGCGATCCGGTCCTGCGACCGGTGCTGCAAAACAACCTGGGGCAGGCCTATGCTCTTCAGGGTGATCTTTCCAGAGCGGCATCGCACTATCAGAACGCAGTTAGCGATTTTACCAGGGCAGGAGACAGTAGCGGCCTGGCACATGTGCTGGGAAACCTGGGCTCAGCTTATCGCAGATGCGGTAATTGGGATAAAGCCATTGAGCTCAGCTACCGCAGCCTCAAGACCTTCGAGGAGAAAGAAGATCCTCTGGGCATTGCGCAGATGACCGGAAGCTTGGGAAGAATCTATGCAGACATGGGCGAAAAGGAGCTCGCCGCTCGATATTTTGAAAGAAGCCTGACCGACTTCAAGGGACTTGGTGACACCAAGAGCGCTGCCTGGGTTCTGGATCGTCTGGGAAGGATCGCAAGTGAGAGAGAGGATTGGGACAAAGCCCTCAGCTACTACAACCAGAGTCTTGCCATCTTTGAGCAGCAGGGCCAGAGCCCGAGCTGTGGAATTGTGCTCTCATCCATGGGAAGAATGTATCTGA
>CABMDX010000365.1 GCA_902385025.1 uncultured archaeon
AATGCGAATGAGGCTATTCACCTGACAAAATCTGAGATATTCGATGCGGCCATTCTCGGTGCAGGAGACGGGAAAACAGACCTTGGAGAGCTGGCGCAGGAGATAAGAGAGTACCGCCGAACGCTGCCAATCATTGCCTACGCAAACATTGGTCAGAGGCACGATGATTGCAGCCAGTTTGCCGCCCTTTTAAATAAGCCCATTAAGCCTGCAATACTCTGCAAAGCTCTCCTCGGGATCTTTGATGAGAAAGCGATATGCGAGATGAACCTGCCTCTGGCGGAGCCGGACACTGATCATCCCTTGCGCATTCTTCTCGCAGAAGACAATGTTGTCAATCAGAAGGTAGCCCTGAAGATGCTCAAGAGAATAGGCTATCGAGCGGACCTGGCAGCAAATGGCATTGAGGTATTGCAGGCGCTCAGGCGCCAGCCCTATGATGTGGTGCTCATGGATGTACAGATGCCGGAGATGGACGGCCTGGAGGCCACAAGGCGCATCCGCCAGATCTGGTCCGGATGCGGGCCAAAGATAATTGCCATCACCGCCTACGCCATGGAGGGGGACCGAGAAAGATGTCTCAATGCCGGTATGAATGACTACATCAGCAAACCCATGCGAATAAACGAGCTGGCAAGAGCCCTGCGCAAATGGCAACCCAAGGCCGATTGATGGCCGCGGGTAAGATAACAACATCAAAAATATAAAATGAGAAATGTGCTGCGATTCGCTAATCTCAGCAGGCTCGTTTCAGAGCTTCGAGGTTGAAAGATTCCGCCAGAACATCCTGATTTATCCTGCCACACACAAAAGTCCGCCGGCTCAAAAGCTCGTTCATCACCACCTTTGCCGGTGCGAATACGTTGTGATCCACCTTAAAGAAATCAAAGCCTGCCGCCTTGAAAGTCTTATAGAATGGTGCGCCCCAGTCTCTGGAGGCCTCGGAGGGCATGCCTTTCAGATAATACTGCAGCTCCTCCAGGTTCTCGTAGCTTATGGTGTAGTATGTCTCTCCCCCGTAGATGATGGCGTCATTGGAGGAGCCCATGCACATGGTAGAGTCGCCGGTGATGGGCGAAATGGGCGCTCGTCCCCATCCGCTCTTGATGGTATTTATGTCAAAGCCCATCGTGAAGAGCTTATGAAGGCCCGTCTCAACCACGCGCGCCGAGACCTGCACCAGGCCTGCCACAGAGTCAGTAGGTGCGATGGCAATTCTCAGATCTTCCGGGTCGATGCCGCATTTCTCTGCAATAAGGCCTGCAACCTTTTCATCCGGCAGCTTATTTGATTCCAGGACGAGGACTCCCACATCAGAGATCTCTTCGAAACCGATCTTCTCATAGAGGTCCTTCGTCTTTCCGGCCAGCACCCTCGCCGGTCCGCTGCCCATGGCAAAGTACTTCTCAGCCTTGATCTGCCACATGGCGCACTGAGATGCCATGCAGGAGATGGCAGGCCAATCCGTGGCCACCTGAACACCCGGCAGCATAACGCCCTTGACCTCGTATGGAGAGAGCTGAATCTCGGCCAGATCTGCCATGCAGAGGCGAGAGAGGTATATGCCTGCGCCAATGCCTCCGTGAGATTTTACACCTGCGTCTGCAACCACTGTGCCGTTATCGAGCTCATGGACCTCTACTTGAAGCTCATCTGCATAATCAAGCATCTCCTCGAAGACCTCGAATCCCATCTCATTGATTCCCATCACGCCATAGTCACCTTTCCCCATCATGAATGCAGACGGCCATATAAATATGCCGACGCTGCCAGGAGGCAACTTGAATGATACTCTTTCGTTTTGCGGGCACATGAGGCCGCACGAGTGCCGCCAAGCATGGTTTCAGAGCTGCCCTCACGCAAGGCCCGGTCATCCCGATCGATTAAAAAGTAGATGGTTGGCTTCTGGGTTTCATTCAATTGCAGAAGATCAAAATCCGCTACTGACCTTGGCTAGCTTCACTCCCTTGCTGGCCCAACCTCCAGTCTCATCTATCACCTGCAGTTCATTGTCCGAAGTGACATTAAATGCGACCGTACCCATCAAACTTGCATTTCCCTTGGGCACATCAGTCCAGTTCAGCTTTACGATGTTGCCTTCCAGAGTGCCATAGCCTACACTGGTCCAATTCTCATTCTTTGCAGTTGACTCACCATAATACCAGACTACATTGTCAATTTGCCGGATATAGATGTTCTCGCCCGTACTGGCTCTCCAATCACCAGTCAGATCCATTGCCAATGTTGCGCTCAGAAGAAATGCAACGATTATTGGCGAGAGGAACAACCTTGCCATTCCCAAACCTCCTTTATAATTATATTATGCTGTTTTGAAATATATACTTGTTCTTTGTTCTGGCCTCCAGACCAACCGCGTATCGCCGATTTGCATTGTTCCCCCGAAGCTCATCACCGGAAATGAGGATGATATGTAACATAGGCGGCTACCTTGCATCCCAGGCCATGGCGCAAGCTGGCTTAAGAAAAGCGGAATCCTGCTCGATCGCAGGTGATTCGTGCTCGAACAAATTTCCGCCCGCGCTGCCAACAAGCTGGTATCCTGGCCCTTTGGCTCCAAGCCGAGCCTTTTAGACCCGCTGCTATAGAGTACACTCTCTATAATCCATCAGATATCCCATTCATCAACTGCGGATGCATGCTTGAAAATATTTGTGGAGACAGCGAACGTGACTTTGCCAGACCGACTTAGGCCATCAGCTTGATGAACGACATAATTGCCTGCTGTCAGGGAGGTTAATGACAAATTGAGCTTATATATATTCGATACACCTACCGGCACCACGGTTAGGCTCAGTTTCCATCCAGATAATGAGCCATTGGCTGTGGCTTTCTTGGATTCATTTCTGCCTGTTATGACCCCCTGACCCCTGATTAAATCTTCGTTTTGGATCAGATGCAACTTCATTTTCTCCCGGGGTTTGCCTAAAAGATCTAAAGACCATACTCCTGTTACATTCACTTCATCTATAGAATTGTCCGCATCAATTTCTTTTTGAGACGTAACTGAAAAAGGTCCGAAAGATCCAGGGAACTCATCCTTTGTGATTGTAGATGGCAGGGCATCTGCCTGCATCAGGAAATAGGCAATAACCGCTATGCATAGCAATAGCCTGTTATATTTCATATCGACCGCTCCCGGGCCCGAATCTGCAAAAGACTCGCTTTCATTTAATAACCCAATCAGACTCTCTGTTATTACTATATGACGATTTTCCTTTTAGCTAAATGTCGATTTCAAGCATCTTTCTTGAGACTATCTGGAAATTGAATTATCCTGACCTGAGATTGGTAGAAGGGGCAGGCCCAGTGGCAGATGATTAGACGGGAGCTTCATAGCCGCAAGAGAACTCCCGGCAGTCAACTCTCGCCCTCATCGCTATCGCTCGCGTGCCGGCCCCTGGTGCTGGCCGGCCATCCCACTCGACCAGATCCTGTGCATAAACTTCCGAAAACTATTTCTTATTTGAGAGCAGAAAACGCACATGTCGATTCGGGAAAAGACTCTGCTCTCGATCGTTATCACCATACTGTTCCTTTTTTTGCTCATATATGGAACATCTGAAACTCTTTTGCTTGGCAGCTTCGCAAATCTGGAAGAGAACTTGGTTCTTCAGAATGTCAATCGTGCCAAATTGGCTCTGTCCTCAGACATAGACCAAATTAACTCAACATTGGGTGATTGGGCTCCATGGAATGCCACGTATACCTTTATAAATGATCGAAACCAAAAATATATCGATCAGAACCTTAATATTGAATCTTTAGCAAATCTGCGACTCAATTTAATCCTTTTTCTCGATCCGTCTGGGAAATTGGTCTTTGCAAAAGCCGTTGATCTTCAGGCCGGGAAAGAATTGCCTATTCCACCAAATTTGCTGAGCAATCTTTTTTCCAAAGGAAGTCTGATTTGCCACAATGAATCAGATATGTTCAAAGGCATAGTCCTCCTTCCAGAAGGTCCATTGCTCATATCCTCACAGCCAATCTTGACCAGTACGTGGCAAGGGCCTGTCAGAGGGACGCTCATTATGGGTCGCTACTTCGACTCAGAGCTGGAGCATTTGAGTGAGTTGACGCAACTGCCTCTTTTCAGCCGCAGAATTGATGACGCAAATCTGCCAACCGACTTTGCTGCAGCACAATCCCACCTTTCAATAGAAAAACCCGTTCTCATTAAATCATTATCTCAGGATTCAATTGCAGGATACGCTCTCATAAAGGACGTTTATGGCGATCCATCTCTCATTATTCGAGTAAATATGCCCAGAGATATCTATCAACAGGGCCGTTCAACAATTTATCGTTTTTATCTATTTATTTTATTTATTGGATTATCGATTACGGCACTTTCCCTGCTTTTGCTCGATAAGAACGTTCTTTCCAGAATAGGTCGGCTTGGCCTAAACGTTCGAAACATTGGCCTTTGCGGGGACATTTCGCCACGAGTTCAGGTTGATGGGGATGATGAGATTTCGAGCCTTGCGGCCATGATCAATGAGATGCTTGATAGGATCGATCGGGCCGAAGGAGAATTGAGGATAAGCGCGAGGCTGGCTGCCATTGGCGAGATGGCGCTGATGGTAGGCCATGATCTGAGTAATCCCTTGCAGGCTATAATGACCTCAGTTTATCTGGCTAAAGAGAAACTCAACAAATACTCCCTTCAGAACCAGAAGGACCCAATGATGCAAGATATTCTTTTCGCCCTCAGCTCGATTGAAAAGCAATCGAACTACATGAGCGAAATATTGTCTGACTTGCATGACTTTACACGACCACTCAATCCAAAGATCGTGGACATTGACATTCTCTCCTTTGTAAAGAAAGTTATTGCAATGATGAAGATTCCAAAAAATATCGAGGTTCAAACTGAGATCGAGGGTGGATTAACCTGGAAAGGTGACCCGACAATGATGGAACGAGTCCTGGTCAACCTGATAAACAACGCAATTCAGGCAATGCCGGACGCAGGAAAACTGATCGTGGCCGTGACCGGTTCTGAGGAGGGTACGGTTCTAAAAATCAAGGATACGGGCACAGGCATCCCTCCTGAGCTTATCTCCAAGGTCTTCACTCCTCTCTTTACAACCAAGTCCAGGGGTATAGGCATGGGTCTGGTGATTGTCAAGAGATTGGTGGAGGCTCAGGGAGGAAGCATCAATATGGAAAGCGTGATGGGAAAAGGCACAGTTGCTATTATCCGGATGCCCAATAGGAAAACTTGAACGTGAAAGTAGCAATCTATGGGGTCGATTCCTCCCGGGCCTAAAGACCGGGGAATCCTTGACCCCTTAACCTGCAGGTTGAAATATCATCGATAAATTCCATTCTGGAATAGTAAGCATATATACAATCGGCTCATATTGAGTGCAAAAGGAGGTTTGGGGTTTGAAGGAAGAAATGTCAGCCGTAATGGCAATATTTCTCATCGCGTCTCTAGCATCGATTTCTATGGCAGTCGCCGAAGACGTCTCTGATTCGTCGGCGGCAGACAAGACTGTAAATGCGGTCCGCGCGACCGATGTTGCAGACAATGCCACAGCGACAGCGAGCGGCAATGAGACTGCCGCTTTTGCAGGCGTGCAGGGCATCTGGAAGCTCACGCTTGCAGGAACGGATACTATCATGGCCTTGAATCAATCCGGAGAGTACCTTTTCGGCCTGGCCAAACACGAAGGCGATAATCCCTGGAATGGCGCTGCGGCGGGAGTTGTCTCTGGAAATGAGATTTCCATTTCCCTGGTTGCCATGCAGGGTGAAGCTCTGGCCGCAACCTACATGAGCGGCACCATCGAAGGCGACTTGATAAAGGGAAGCTATGTTCGCTCAGACAGCAAGGGCAATGCCGCTCGGGCCGAGTTCGATGCGACCAGGATCAGCCCGGACACATCCGATTATACTCCGGCAACGGTGGAGGAAGCCAGGGCCACAGCAACTGCTCAGGTAGAGACAGGCCAGAAACAGGAGACAGAGGAAGCCAGAAATACGACCGTGCAGACTGTAGCTCAGACGACTCAGACCAAAGCGACCAGCAAATTCAAGGATGTCACCCAACTGGCCAAAGGGATCAATCCGGATATACTGCCCAGAATGGCACCGCTGTAGTCGGTCTATCTGATATGGGTGGCGGGAGAGCTACGCCTTCCGTCCTATTTTTATTTGCAGCTATTCGGCCATGACATCTAAGAGAATTCATGATCCATTGCGCACCATCGGGAAGTGCGAGACCGGACGCATGTTTGAATAGCTGTTCATATGGTCGAAAAAAAGATGGGATTACTGCGGGTTAAACGCACTTAATTGGTGTATTCAGTTCGCATACATCTTGAGATTGAATGTGGCAACAGCTATCTGATTCCCTCCCCGGAAATAATATAAATTAAACGCCCCTGGTGAGTTCGCCCATTTATATTGTTTGCCTTGGTAGATCCCTGGTGCTATTTTGACCCCGTAACTGCAACTGGTTGGAGAGCCCACCGCCGTAGAAGCCACTCCCAGAACGTCTTTAATGACAATGCCGGTATAGCCAAAACCGTGGGTTGGCACTTCTATTTTAAAGTTGGATTTGTCCAATCCACAAATTCCGTTTGGATATACCGTACTGAGAACGCTGACCATGATGGTTACAGGTTCGCTGTTTCCAGGGGCAGCAGATCCATAGTCTATTGATCCTATTTTGATCATCGTCCTCACGGGCACAGGCGTTCCAGGTGCTGAGTCAGCTGTACTAATCGCTAAAATAGCGATTATGAAGATGACCAGAATCATCATTGTATGTTTCATGTCACATCACCCATTCTGGTGACTATTTTCGCCCACTTCAGAGATATATTTCCATACAAAATGCTTTGCACATATTTAAAGGCTGATATCTGTTGCCTCATCAACATACCCAGCGACTTTCCTCGGAATAGCCGCAGCGCTGAGCCGGGTAGAAGACCGCATCCATCATCGGCCCTCTGGCCTTGAGCCCCGGGGCCACAATTTCTCGCTAGCCAACTCCTGGCGAGGCCGCGCAAGTGCTACTTCCACGCCCCATCCCTTGGCCTCCATGCACACAGTCACCCACACGCGCCCTTTGG
>CABMDX010000366.1 GCA_902385025.1 uncultured archaeon
AGGAGGCTTGAATTATGGAATTCCTTGACATTATGAGCATCTCACACCGCTATATGGAGATACTAAACCCTTCCACGCCTGAAAAGATCATCAAACTTGGCAAATTACTCAAATTGAAAAAAGGAAAACGGGTCATTGACTTCGGTTGTGGTTGTGCCGAACCCCTTTCTCTCTGGGCTGAGGAATTCGGTATTACTGGTATTGGAATAGACATATCCGAGGATTTCTGCGACAGGGCTAGGCAAAAACTGGCTTCGAAAGGTCTATCGGACCGAATCGAAATCGTTTGCTCCAATGGGGCTGATTACATATTCGAAAAAGGGGTTTTCGATGCCGCAACATGTATTGGGTCAACGTTTATCTTTGGCGGCTGCCAGCAGACACTCCAGGTACTGAAGCGAGCTGTTCATCAGAATGGACGCCTTGGTATTGGTGAAACCCACTGGCTTAGCAATCAGGTGCATCCGGTATACGCCCAAAAACAGACAACTACCCATACAGAAGCGGAACTAACTCAATTTATCCGGGATGAAGGCTTTGAACTCGAATATATCATTCGTGCCAGCTACGACGACTGGGACAGGTACATTTCGGATGGTTGGTATGGACTGATACGTTGGCTCGAAGAAAATCCCACCCACGCGGACTATGAACAGGTATTCAAGCATTTCCGTACTGACCAGGATGATTATTTACAGTTCCTACGCCAATCTATGGGTTGGGCCATGTACTGCCTTGCTCCCATGAAATCTCGTTGAAATGTAGTCATCTATAAAAGTATTTTTTTATTGACACTAGCGATCTTTGGCAACATCATCTGCGCCATCCTGAACCTCCGCTGCAGTAGGTTTCGGCGCTTGCAAGGCATGCTCTCCGGCAAGTATCATTGCAGCTGAAGAACTAGCCGCAGAGAGCGAAATATTGAATAACGGTTCTACGGTGATCGCCCCGGAATCGTCAGAGACCACTTCCTGTCCTCCGATTTCTGAGAAGGACCCGAAATCCGGTACAAAGCAATGGAACAGATTGTCAAAGTGGCCGAAGAGAATGCCATGGAAAAAAAGATTAGAGGGCCGATGCCCGGCTGATCGCCTGATTGAACTAGTTCGGGACAGGAATGATATCCACCTTGCCCGGCAACATGGCCTCGGAGAGAATCGCTTGTGCCTTCTCCAGACACGCCAGGCGAAGGGAAGCTCCTTCTCAGCACCTATCTATGATAGGCTGGTTCTATTGCCACCTCTAGCGCGACTCTTGGGTGGTCCTTGATCGTCTCGGGCATGTAGTTCGCGCCCTCGGGACTTTGCAGCCATGCGGTAGCAGTGGTTTTGATAATGGCCTTGGACCGCGCAATTTTCTCTCTGAGCGCCTTATGCCAGCCCCGCAAGGCGAAAAGAGTCAGGTCAAGCGTTGAATTGGTCGTCAATGCCTCTTAATAGAGCACATCAATGCGATTCAAGGCTCTCCAGCATTCTTTTAATTCTGACATTTTTATTCATCTTCTAATTTTATTCGTCTTTGTGCATTTAATCATCGAAATTGAGATCTTGCTCTGGCGCAATCAGCTCGTCTCGTGCATTGGCAGCGTTGACCTCGGCGATCTCCTTGGCGTGTTTGCGCCTCATTTCCGGCGTCATCCATGATGGCAAGCCGCCTGTCGTTCGACTGACTGCGCCGCCGCTAATGGTGACTGGCTGCTTTGTGGCTCCTGGGAAGACGAGCGGGGCCGCATGGTTTCGGTGCACGTTCGGCCCACCACGCGTCCAAGGCAGCGCTTAAAACTAGATCATCGTGTTCGTTATCTCTCCAGGCTGAATAAGAATCGTGAGCCGTCACTGGGTCGATCTTTACCTTAAAATTCATCATCTCTGCCTGCAAGATGGGCCCTAGCTTGAGCTTGTTAGATACCCTGAACCGGCCAGATTGAAGGAGCACCTGAAGGGTTCCGACCAGGTCACGTTTTGGGGGTTTCCAGTTATCGCCCTCCCTCGATACATTAGCTCCCCCATGTATCGATACTGCAATGGGCTTCGATCGAATAATCGCAAGGCAATCAAAGTCAAGGTTGCGAAGCTGCATAAGCGAATCAATTGCCAGCGAGACGATTTTCTACATAAGCTTTCTCGGATGTATGTCAATGATTTCGATATCATATGCGTCGAAGATCTTGATGTCAAAGGTCTGAAGGAGAAGGGCTATAATAATGGTATTCATCGCAGCATTCATGATGCCGCCTGGTCTAAATTCATATTCATGCTTTCGTACAAGGCTCAAAGCGCTGGTCGAATCCTGGTAAAAGTAGATCCAAGGAACACCACACAACGGTGTTCTGCTTGTAGAAGCATTGTAAAGAAAGATCTATCATTCAGAATACACGAGTGCCCTTATTGCGGGTTCACATGTGATAGAGACTACAATGCATCCAAGAACATACTCATCGCAGGGAGGGAACAGCCCGTTGCGCCCATAGAACCCAAACCTCTACATCGCATCTCAGTGATGCTGGGTCTTGGCTATGAAGTGGAAAGCCGCGCCCTTCAGGACGCGGTGGTTCACGGATTAAGGGAAGAAATGAAAAAAATAATTACTGAGCCCTCAGCGCCTTCGCAATCAGCGGCGCCACCGACACCGTGCTAACGCCCTTGTCCAGCGTATCCGTGGCCAGGACAACCTCCACACCGGAGCGGTAGAGCTTGAGAACAGCCGATCCGGTCAAAACTGGATGCACCGCCGCCAGATAGACCCTGTTTGCACCCTGCTGGCGCAGGAGCGTTATTGCCGTGGCCATGGTGCCGCCTGTAGCGATCATGTCGTCGAAGATGACCACATCCCTGCCCTTAACGTTCACCTCTTTTGGTGCCATGGAAACCTCTGTTCCTGAGAGACGGGTCTTTTGCAAATAGTCACAGTCCGCTCCAAGGCAGGTGGCTGCAGTTCTTGCCATGGCCACTGCGCCCTTATCCGGGGATATGACCACAGCATCCTTCAGTCCCATAGATCCGACCTTCTCGGCCAGAAGAGGCGTTGCATCCAGATTCTCGGAAGGACACCGAAAATGCGCCATTATGGATGGTGCGTGGATATTGACGAGAGCGACCCGCCCGCTCTCCAGGAACGGGTTCAAGGCCCTTGCCACTGCCCGAGCGGTCATGGGCTCACCGGGCTTGAAGATCTTGTCCTGGCGAGCATAGCCAAAATAGGGAATGACAAGAGAGATCTTCCGGCCCTGGCAGACATCCAGGAGCTGCAAAAGGTAAACCAGATCCTGATTTGTAGGCGTGGACTGGATGATCACTACCTCATCATCCAGAGGCGTAGAGATCTGGGAGTAAGATTCGCCATCAGGAAATGTTTTATAATCGCATAAAGCAAGCGTTTCGCCCAAAATTGCCGCCACCCGGCCAGCTAAGAGCTGGGAGGCAGGACCTCCGATAATCATGTTAAAATCACCTTTAGCTTCCCACTACCTTCATTCTCACTTTCAACGTAGGAGTGACGACTGACCCAATGGCCCTGACATCGGTTCCAACCTCGATATCCAACAGAAGCTCGAAGATATTTCCCGTCAGCATCAGAGAGCGCATGGGCCTATAGGCTGCGCCCGGCTCAAGCCAAAAGCAGTTCCGGGCTTCCACGGAAAAGTCGCCGGAGATGGGATTTGCAGTATGCGCACCGATGAGGCCGCCTACAAGATATCCTCTTGTCTCAGCCAGAAGGTCGATCACCTCTGGGGAGCTGACGATCAGATTTCTGTTGCCCACTCGCGGGACATCGGAGTATCCGGAGCGCACGGCATTGCCTGTGGACTTGACCCCCTCCTTTCCCGCGGTATAGCTGTCGTAGATAAAGCCCTTTAGAGCGCCCTTCTCGATCAGCCCGGTTCTCTGGGATGGGACGCCTTCACCGTCAAAGGCCGTGGAGTCGATGCCCGCAGGGAAGAGGCCGTCATCAGTGATCGTGAGCCGTTCAGAAGATATCGAATCCCCCACTCGCCCCAGCAATTGCGAGCGGCCCTTTTGCACATTATCTGCCGACAGAGCAGGAAGAATGGTATACTCCATCAGCTCGGCTGCTGCCAGGGGCCTCAGCAGCACATCATACAGACCGCTCTCGGCCTTCACGCCGCCCAGAGATGCTCTGGCCATCTCTGCTGCCGCCCTACCCACGTCTTCCAAAGAAGGCTGCAGGCTTCGAGAATTTTGAAACTCGCTTCCTGTGGCCACATCCGAGCCTCTTGCGATAGTCTCCATTGAGGCATGCATGAGGGTACCTTTCTCCTGCAACGCAATGCCCCGCGTATTTACGATGAAGCTCGTGCCGCAGATGCATGCAACACCGCCCGAGACGGGCTCTGCCCCTTTTACCTCGCTGCAACCATAAAGCAGGGTTGCAGCCATGTCGAGCACATCCTCGGGCTCGATTGCTTCGAGCCTCGAATCGAAGATGCCCTCGGGATGCACAACCTTCTGAGGATAGGGGAGAGAGCGCCAGGACTCATCCGGCCCGCGTGCCCTGGCAGACAGGACTGCGCTCCGGGCTACGGCCTCCAGGAGCGAGAGGTCGCTGGTGCTTGAGAATCCAACCGCGCCTGCCACTGTGGCCCGGAGGCCGAGGCCGCGATGGAAGCTCTCGCTTGCCAGCTCGACGACGTCTTTGCGCAGGTCAATATCCACTGAGCGGCCGAGGGTTCCATAGACCTCAGCTTCCTCTGCCCCCTCTCGCACGGCCAGATCGAGGAGGCGAAAAGCGCGTTCCTGAAGGCTATCCAATGTATCTGAGATCTTCATCCCCGCCCGCCTCGTAAGGTGCCTGAGCCCGCTCCATCTCCTGAAGCTTGCCTATGATCTTTTCCATCTCCTTGGCCCGCTCCTCAAGAGCATGCATGCTTACCTCAAGTCCCAGAATTCGAGACAGGATACGCAGAACCTCTTGAGCCGCCTTGGGATCCACGAGATAGCCGCTGGTAACGCCCATCAGGCAAACGGCATCCATGCCCCGCAGGGCTCCTAGCCCGAGCAACAGGCCGGAGACTCCTATGATGCCACCACCGGGCTCATTCTCATGAAAAACCACACCCTGCTGCTTCATCTCTTCTACCAGCTCAATTTTTGTGGCCGCCCCCATAACCGTGGGCTTGTCCACAAACTGGCCGGTGCCGTAGCCTCCCAACGCATAGATGCGCTTTACGTGGTAACTCTCGGCGATATCCAGGAATATGCTGGTCAGCTCGTAGTGCCCTTCGTTGGTAGCACTCTGGTAGTCGCCGATAATGATTAGCAGGTCCGGCTCGTCGTTTTCGCCCACTCTTGCATAGATCTCATTTCGAACCTGCTTGATGGTGCCGTCCTCTTTAACCATAACCTGCGGAGGAAAATGAGGCGAGTAAATCTCGATGATCTTCTCTGCCTTCAGCTCCTCTACCATATGATCGGCCACCAGCTTTCCCACATGGCCCACGCCTGGTAGCCCTTCCACCAAGATAGGATCGCGAAGAGTCACTTCTTTTATGCGGTGAACAAGGGTCTCCTTCATGTTTCCTCCAAAGCAAGAGCTCTCCTGTATTTTCCATAAGGATCATCTGGAGAGAATCTCGCGGGTTTGGTGATAATAGCAGGAGCGCCGCAAATCGGACAGACATCTTTGAGGGTGTAGCGGCCGCATGCCGTACACCTCTGGATCTTGGACCTCATGCTTCTCTGAGGAAGGTGCCTTCTCCGCCGTGCTGCTCTATGTACTTCACGACTGCCTGAGCAGACTTTTTGAGAATAGACTCCGCGTGCTTGTAATCAGGTGCAGTTACATGAATGCGGTAGCGCGGCGCGCCTATGTAGGTGATGGAGAGGGTGGCGTCCTTATCTTTAATGCGCTTGGCTTGCTTGAGAGCTTTGCGAATGACCTCCACACCGTCGGGGGCAGGAGACGTGATATCCACATAGCCGCTGATATCAACTGAGGGAATCTTGACGTTATCCCGGGAGAGGCTCTCCAGGATACGCACATCTTCCTCGGTCAAAGATGCATCTTTAAGAGCCTCGGCCCCGCTGATTGCTGCTTCTTCCATGGCCAGATAAAGGCTGTCGTAGGCAGCCACCAAGGCATCGGCCACGCGCTGCACGTCGCCCGGCCGATCTTTGTAGGCCATCTCCAGCCATTTCCAGGCCTTTTGATCGGCCTTCCATTCCTGGATCTTTTCCCGGCGCTGATGCTCATTCACATCTTTCAGGGAAAGATCGATGTGGTGCCGGGATGTATCTACATTCAGGACTTTGCAGACTATCTTCTGTCCCTCTCGCACATGGTCGCGAATGTACTTGATCCATCCGCTGGCCACTTCAGAGATATGAATCAGGCCCTGTTTGCCGGAATACTCATCCAAAGAGACGAAGGCTCCGAAGTCCACCACCTGTGTGACGGTGCAGACAACTAGAGATCCGGGCTCTGGCCAGCCCTCACGTTGCATTCAGAATCACTCTAATGCTTCTACTATCTGGGTCTTTATCTCAGCCTTGCCGCCAGTGGGCTCCGCTAGAGTACGCCCGCAGACCAGGCACTTTACAACGGTGGAGGCATGAGCAAATATAATCTGCACATTCTCGCAGTCGTTGCACTTTACCTTGACGAACTTGGATGGCAGATTTATCCCTCCACCAGATCGAACTTGCCGGCCCTGAAGCCCGCACGGTTATGGGCCTTCTTGCAGGTGTTGCACCGGTAGCGCAGATTCAGCCTCTTAGTGGGCTTGTCGCCGCCGGGAACCTTGGAGAACTTGCCTTGATTTCCTATTCCATTGGCTCTGAGGTTTCGCTGTCTTCTAATATGGGTCAGGGAAGATTCCCTTCCCTTCCTCACCCGCTCCACCGTTTGGGGGGTGTGCTTTTTGCAGAACGGACAATAAGCGTTAAGCTTTTTTGGCATCTTCACAACGCATCATCTCTCTAAACTCACTTAATCTTCACTATGGAAGCTAGATTTTTATTGCGCAGATTTCTGGCGTGAACGGCCGGGAGCACGACCACATCATCCTTCGCGAGAAGGTAATTTTTCCCGTCAACTCCGACGAACATGGGAACACTATCCAGCAACCTCACAATTTCGTATTCCCGAGATATATCTTTCTTGCCCGTTAAAGGTCTTTCGGTGTGAGACACATGGGCCAAGATGGCCTCGCGACCGGAGGCAATCGCTGACAGAATCTGCCGATAGATCTCCACCTCTTCCCCGGTCATGCCCTGGAAAGCATCATCTCTGGAGGCTGAGCGGGCATTCCTGAGCGCCCGGCGGATGATCTTCTTCACCCTCTGGTCGATGTGCTTATTGATTCTATTCGTCTCGCTCTTGAGGGTATCCTGAAGGATCTGAGCCTCTATGCTAAAGGGGTCTTCTACCTTGGATAACTCCTGCCCGAGGCTTGCCAGATAGCTTCCGACCTGCTGGTAAAAATTCAAATCCAGATGCTGAAGCTCCGCGGATTTGCGCTCATCCCGGAGCATATTGGCCAGATCCGTTTTCTCCCTCCCTTTTGCGCGGGCTAATTATCAGATAATTGAATACTTATAAGACTTATCACTTTCCGGGCTGTCTCGTTGCTGCCTCTGCCACACCACGGGCCATGAGAAAGACGGCCAGATAT
>CABMDX010000367.1 GCA_902385025.1 uncultured archaeon
AAGGCGAGATTGACCCGGATGTCATGGCCAGGATCATGGCGACCCAAAAAGAAGTCACGCAGTCCATGGAGGAGTACGAGTTCAAAAAGGCCGCAGACAGCGTGATGGCACTGGCCGACTATGGCAACATCTACTTCCAGAGCCATGAGCCCTGGAAACTTGTTCGCAGCGACACTGCAAAAGCAGGAGCGGTCTTGAGGAGCTGCCTGCAAATCGCCAAGGCGCTGGTCATACTCATGGAGCCCATAATGCCCGCCAAGATGCAGGCAGCCTGGCAGCAACTGGGCCAGGGCGGGAGTGTAGGAGAGAAATCCTACCAGGAGGCGCATATTCCGCTAGCATGCGGTCAGGTCCTGGGCAGGCCTGAGATCCTCTTTTCGCGCCTGGAAGAGGCTAAAGTGACAGAACTGGAGAAGATCTTCAAGGATAGGATCGAACAGGCCGAGTCCAGGGAAAAAGGAAAGGCCATCGAGAAGAAGAAGGAAGAGATCTCCTTTGAGCATTTCAGCGCTCTAGACATTCGCATTGGTGAGGTAAAAGAGGCGGGCCATATCAAGGGCTCGGAAAAACTGCTCAAGCTCATGGTAGATATCGGCGGGGAGACCCGCCAGGTTGTTGCCGGGATAGCGTTGGCCTATAAGCCAGAGGATCTGGTAGGAACTCAGGTAGTAGTTCTGACCAATCTGAAGCCGGCCAAGCTATTCGGCATCGAGTCGCAAGCCATGCTTCTGGCTGCAGACGTCGCCGGCAATGCCGTGCTGCTGCAGCCCAGAGCAACAGTGGAAACGGGAACTAAGGTAAGATAGGAGGATATAATTTTGCTCCAGATTGAGAATCTGTCCAAGACCTACAGGCTAGTGGACAGGGATGTTGTGGCTCTTCGGAATGTAAGCTTCACTGCAAGGCCAGGTGAGATTTTGGGACTGGTGGGAAAGAGCGGGGGAGGCAAGAGCACCCTGATGAAGATCCTGCGAGGCATGGAGAGCTTCGATTCTGGCAAGATCATCATGGACGGCATTATCATCACACCAGATTCCAGCGACGAGGAGGTCAGAGCGCAGATGGCGGCAACGGCCATACACCTGCAAAGGGATTTTGCGCTCTGGACGGAATCTGCCCTGAAGAACGTGGTGCGAAGAGTCTATTCCCGCAAAATGGGCTTTGAGGTTCTGCCCATACCCGAGAACGCGGACTATGATGAGACGTACCGTGAGGCCATGTACTACCTGCGCCTGGTGGGCCTGGATAAAAAGGCAAATCATCTGGCCACAATACTGAGCGGCGGCGAGAAGCAGAGGCTCCTCATTGCCAGACAACTGGCCAAGAAGCCGTGCATCCTGCTCCTGGACGAGCCTGCCACCATGGCATGTCCTGCCACCAAGCAAGAGGTGCTGGACGCTATCAAGAATGTCAAAAACGAGTTGGGTTTGACCATAATAGTAGTATCTCACCTGCCCGAGATTCATGAGTATCTGGCAGACAGACTGATTTGGCTGGAGAAGGGCGAGATAGTTGCAGACGGGAAGCCCAGGGAAATTCTGGATAAATTCATGGCAGAGATTGGAGAACAAGAGCCAGTGGCTGCCAAGAGCGATGCCAGGCCCTTGATCCGAGTAAGAGGTTTGTCGAAGAGGGGCTGCCAGATCTGTACAGGAGAGGTCCTGAACACCCTGAAGATGGAGAACCTCAACTTCGATATAAACGAAGGTGAGATCACATCCTTCATAGGGAGCAGCGGAGGAGGAAAGACCACTCTGCTCAAGATCATGCAGGGCGTCAAGATGCCGGACGAGGGTGTGGTGTACTATCGCTACGGCGACAAGTGGGTGGACATGATGACCTACTCGCCCGAGAGAATGAATGTGCGCCAGAGGCTCGGGATTATGTATCAGGAGTTCGCACTTTACGCCGGTGAGACGATCCTCGATCAAATTGCCTATCAGATGGGCATCAAGGGCAATGATGTGATCCAGCACGCTCGCACCATGGCAGAGGAACTGGGCATAAGCGACAAGGTACTAGACATCATTTACACCATGACGGATATGTCTGAGGAGGACGCCAAAGCTGCCCTTGAGGCTCTGAACCTGACGAGAGACGTCTTCAAGGAGCTGTTCCCTCGCTTTCCCACGACCGAGGCTCGAAAGTTTGCTGAGCCGATCTTCAAGCTGTTGTCCCTTGATCCGGAGGTCATGTGGAATCTGCCCGATCAACTGAGCGGCGGAGAGCGGGTGAGAGCATCACTGGCCATACTCCTGGCAGCAAGGCCAAAGATATTGATACTTGACGAGCCGTTTGGAGATATCGATCCCATCACACTGCGAGAAGTTTCCAACTCCATTAAAAAGATCAACAGGGAATTTGGCACCACCATAATCCTAGTCAGCCATCATGTTGATTTCGTCAGGGAGGTTTCTCACCGGGCCATACTCATAGAAAACGGAGCGCTGGTGGCAGACGGAGATCCGGCAGATATTTGCTGCACCTTCCTGTCCAGGTGCCATGCGCCCTATCTGAAATATGTGGAAGAACGCCTGCATGTTCATGGGTAAGCCCTTCAGGGAAGTGGCCTGGTATGGACGCGGAATTAGAGGAAATTTTTAGCCAGGTAAGGGATCAGGTCTCGCCAGAGGATTTCCTGGCCAGGGTGGAGGAGAAGGTGGCCCTCATGGCGGGACTGTGCGATCGCAGGACGGCAGCCATGCTCGTTGCCAGAGACCTGGGCGCCTCCGAGGTGCTGACCAAGATTGGCAGCATACGGCCGGAGATGGGAAATGTCACGTTCATAGGAAAGGTGCTCATGGTATCTGAGATTCGAGAATTTGCGCGCTCGGACGGCTCAGTGGGAAGAGTTGCCAATATGACGCTGGCAGACGAGACAGCAACGGTTCGCATAGCTTTGTGGGAGGAGGGCACTGAACTCATCAAATCTGGAGATCTGAGGGCGGATCTGTGTCTCAAGGTGAGGGGCCTGGCAAAAGAGGGCTATGCAGGAACGGAGGTGAGCCTGGGCCGTGGTGGAAACCTAGAGATTGTGGACCTGGACATAAAGCCAAGAGCCGAGCCCTACAAGATCGCCGAGATCAAGAGAGACATGGGCGAGGTCAATCTGGTGGCTGCGGTCGTGGACCCGGGCGAGATCAGGGAGTTCGTGCGTAAAGATGGCGACAAGGGACAGGTTCGGACCGTGCTGCTGGGCGATGAGACCGGCAAGATCAGGCTCACGCTCTGGAATGAGATGGCGAGGATGGCGCTTGAGAAGGGCATGGCCCTGGAGGTCATAAACGGCTCCTCGCGAGAGCGGTATGGCTCGCTCGAGATCCAGACCGGGAGCTACACCGTGGTAAGACCGAGCAGCCAGAAGGTCAGCTTCTCTGAGAAGATAATACCTATAGCCGAGCTGAAGCCCGGAATGCTCGTAAGCATTCAGGGCTTTGTGACCGGTCTCGGAGAAGTGCGCGAGTTTCAGAGGGATGACGGCAAAGTGGGGCGTGTGGCCAATATTTATGTCTCCGATGCCACTGGGCGCATCAAA
>CABMDX010000368.1 GCA_902385025.1 uncultured archaeon
ACCTCTGGTAAATACCTCAAGATTTTCCGTGCCCAATTTCGTTAGTAGGCTCTTGGGAATCAGGAGACCCTCGTCAACCATTACAGCATCCATAATTCAGACTGCATCTTATGCCCAGCTTCCATTAAATAGCTTTTCTGGAGGCAGTCTTGGCTCTCCATGCTCCCCCGGCCCCCGAAGCCTGGCGGCCCATGCGCAGCCAGCACCCCGTATTTTCCGCAAGACAGACCTGACGTAGGCGGCATCGACCGCCAGAAAGAGGCACCGATCTGCAAGATTTGTCGGCTGATCGAAGAGGAGATCATGATTGTAGTGGTGACGTGAGTTTCGCTCAGACTATTTTCATATGCAGAGAAGGTCCTCGCACTTCAAAACATTTATAATCATAGACTACGAATAAACATAAATGAGCGATTTCATTAAAGCGAATAAGTGGTTCTTATTCGTACCTGCTCTTCATTTCGGACAGCAGTTACCATTATTGAGCCAAAGCAGGAGATAATCGGTGAGAAATATGCATATTAAGAGATCATTCCCCTACATAGTGCTGGCAGCAATTATTTTTTTCTCTGCAAGTGCAACCACTTTAGCCCAGCCTTTGCCAGATGGTTCGGATTATCTTGGATCGGGTTACCCAGGCTACCCTTACGATCCAAACTCCCCTTACTATCAAGTCTATCCCAACTACCCAGGATCTCAAAATACGCCTGAGCAAAACTATAACGAAGAAGGACATCCGGCTACCGGCCCAGTTAGCTCACAGCCTCTCTCCACCCCATCGGGATCCAGCACAGAGGCCCTGAACTATGCCGAGGGGCAGTCGCTTAGTCAACAGGACGTGGCCGCAACTGGTGGAATGAGTGGCGGGACGGCCAACAGACAAATGGCCTATATGATGGTAACAGGGCTGCAAATTTGGACAAGATACAACGGAATGTGGACGACCGATCCCGCTTCAGTCTTCTACTGGCGAAGTACGAGCTTGCTTTCCAATAATGACCAGGCTCAGACCGTATGGTCCTGGGAGAAGTACCCCAATGGGCAAGTGTACTGGCGAAACTTGGGTTATAGAATGCCTGGATACTTCCACGGCAGGTTCATAGGCGACGCTCGTGGCTGGCATGAGCTTGCTATGTGGGGCAGCAGATCCGGCTGGAGCAATGTAGTCTGGATATATGTCTGGTAAATCTTGAGCAATAAGGACCGAAACAGGAGTGGGGGTGCTCTTTACCCCCTCACTTCATCTCGATTTTGAGTGCTTATGGCAAAATTGTATATTTCTGGTGAACTCATCTCAAGACAATTTGCGTCAATTTTGCAGAGCATGCGCGCCATGGCTGAATAATGAAGCCTAGCCACTTAGCAGGACCCGAGGCAAAAGAAGGGTGGATGGGAAGCCATCCCTTAAAGTGCTCTCAATCTATTCAATCCATTTGTATCCAGGATCCTTGATCCGGTTGAAGTTGCGGATGAGCTCTGCGGCATCTTTCCGGTTGAGATTGGCATCCATCATCCTCGAACACACGCAGCGCAGCGCGATTTTCTCCATCTTTACCGTATTGCCGTCATCAGGTCTGGAAGCCAGTCCGAACTTTTCAAAGAGATACTCTTTCTCATCCATATGCGTACTCTTTCCCCATTTGCCGAACATCTCTGCAGCTCTATCGAGCAGATTCTGGTCAAATTTCTCGGGAAGCAGACATCCCTCGATCTGTTTCAGGAACTCTTCTTTATTCAAAATGATCTCCCCACAATATCAATCCATGCGAATTATTTCCATTCAAACTATATTCTCACTCAGGATATAAAAAGCTTAACTGAATGAACAGGACTTTTTAAAAAAAAGAAAAGAAACAGCAATGATAAAATGACTGGAATAATCCGAAAACTAAAAAAAAGAGGATCTTCCAGCCCTTTCTTCATTTGGAGCTCAGAAGAAACCGCGCTTCTCGCCAGTAGTGTAAACGGTCGTCGCAGCCGGCACATTGATGATCTTGGAGACACGCCGCTCAAAGTACATGGGCTTCTCATAATTGTTAACGCCATCGAATATGCGGATGGTATGCGTCTGGCCGCCGACTACTGTAAATTTGAAGATCCCGTCCGGTATATCGCCATTGGTGCCCTCTTTGCCCACCATTATGCCATCCACATAGACATCATAGCCTCTCATGGTCGTCTGAATGGTCACCGACGTATCACCCACAGCGGCTCCAGTCTGGGGCGCATAAGTTGTGGCATAGCCGGGATATGCAGTAGAGGTCGTTGTCGTCTTGCTGCTGGTGTATGAGGTCTGCTGCGAGGGTATTGCAGAAGGCATCTGGCCGGCATTCTGATCGGATGGCGGAGCCTGGCTGATCACATCGATGATTATGGCATTGCTTGGCTGGTTATTGAGCACGAAGAGCAGGATATGTCTACCGACTTTATCCGCCGGGAAGCTCAGGCTGGTATACCCGGAATAGAGATCCATGCGTTTGCCGATTATATTCTGATTGTCAGTCTGGAGAAGTTCATAATAATCTGCCTGGCCGCCTGTTGACGAGAAGGCAATGAGCGGCACCCCGGTGCCCTCGGGGACTATGGCGTACTGGGACCAGTCCGCACCTTTCTGAATCCAGAGCTCGTTTCCTCTGGCAGAAGCCACAGAAGACTGATACTGGACATATGTGACCTTCTGACCATCGCCAAAGTAGATCCTGGAGGGCGTCTTGCGAGTGATATCCATTTTCACAGGCACAAATCCGCTAACCATGGGCGTGCTCGTGTTGATGTAGAACTCACTG
>CABMDX010000369.1 GCA_902385025.1 uncultured archaeon
ACTCTCAAATAATAATTCTGGACGAGCCTACAAGCTCCCTGGACGCCAGGGCAGAGGAGGAGGTCTTTGAGAAGTTCCGGGAGCTCGCCGCAGGAAGGACTGCCGTCCTCATCAGCCACAGGCTATCCACGGTCAGGACTGCGGACAGGATATACTTCCTCATGCGAGGCAGGATTGCAGAGAGCGGGACGCATGAGGATCTCATGAATCTTGGAGGGGGCTATGCCAAGCTCTTTGAGACTCAGGCCAGGCACTACAGGTAATGGTGATCTTTTGGGTCTAGTCGGGAGCGGCAGAAGGCTCTCGCAGCCATCTTCCTCGCGCAGCATTCGGCAATTCATGATGCAAATGAGATTAATGGGCGCGTCGATGCAGAAAGATAGTGAACCTGAAGCCCAGCTCTAAGCATAGTGCTGGCTGCGCTCCTGGCCAAAACTCACTAGGACTTGGTGGCCTTCAGCAGCCTCATTCTCCTGCCATGACCTTCCTGGGCCAAACCTTCTTCTCCCTCAGCCAGGTTTCCACGGCCTTGAAGCTGGATCTTTGCACTCTTTCTCTCACCCACGCCAATATCTGCATGCGAGCAGCCGCCCTTGGCCAGCCCATGCCCTGGGAATCCCTGCTGGCATCGATCTGTTTCGCCCTGGCATTCTTCCTTGGCTACACAGCTGCCCTGAGGAGGTGACATCAACAAAACGATTTTTAATACGAATAGCAAAAGATTTATTACTAAGTACGACAATCACCATCTTGTGGGCGAGTAATGCAAAGCCTCCTTTACCTTATCGCTCTTGCAGCGCTCACTTGCCAAAGAGTCAAATGGGATGAAAGATACGCCCTGGCCAATCTGCCATGGGCTGCCAAGGTTGTCGGCCTGGCCGGGGCGCTCCTCTTCTGAGGCTTCCTCCAAGAAGACGGACCACATCCTGCGAATAGCATCTTACGCAAATTTCATCAGATTCCGATCCTGCTAGCTGCAATCAGCATCTTATCGAAGGGACGGCATTCTTCGGCAAAACTTTGGAGCGGAAATGACCCTGGAATTTCGGCACAATTTCTCCTCTCCATAAAATTTATATCGAATTATTATGATAATTAAACTCAGGGGGCAGTCGAGGGGTGCAGGCCAGGGCTTTTGACGTGGTCCAGAGGAAGAAGCGCATAAACATCTTCAGGGCCAGAGGAGGCTGGATCTTCAAGCATTACTTTGAAGAGCAGGAGACCTTTAGAGATCTGGCCGAATACTACGATAGAGACGGCTACCGCTTTGTCTTAAAGACCCTCGGCGAGAGGAACAAGGCCATGAAGATCCTGGAGCGGAGGGGATTTGAGGTGGCCCTGGTGGAGAGCACGAGAGGGTACACAGTCAAGCTCAGCAGGTACAGCAGATATGCTTTTCTGCTGAAGAACTCCGTGGCTCACTTTGAGACCCCGGAGTGGCGCATCTTCCTCATGAAGGACCAGGCTGCAGTTGAAGAAGCCCTGCGTCAGGGGGCCAGCCTGGTAGAGGTGGATGTCAGATTCTGAAGCGTAGATTCCCCTAGTGCTGCGGATTTGGGGATTGGATCTGATCATGCCGCTAAAGCACCTTGAGATTCATTCCCTCCTCAGGATGCAGCCGCGAGAACTGAATGCTGGAGTTGTACATGATGCCTTGGAGATAAGCCGCATCCTCAACCAGCCTTCCCAGATGCACGAGCCTCTTATTCTCATCCGTATTCGCGGTCTCCACCGCCACATATCCGTCCGCTTCGCCTGGATATCTCACCACAATCCACATGTGCGGATCAAGGGGATGGCCGCCGTAGGTCATCATCAGCCTGGCGTCGTATCCCTTTTGCTGCAGCACGCTCCAGCATATTTGAGCAGTGTTGGAGCAGTCGAAGACGTTCTCCTCATAATATTTATCATAATCATAGCTGGCCAGCGCCTCCCGCAGTCCCTCCAGCCAGGACTGGTCTGTCTTGGCCATTGCCTTCAGCTCAACGTACCGCGAAGTCTCGCAGTCCTTCTGAACCATTCGATCCAGATCAAAGCTCTCGACGATCCCGTTATCTTGGGCCAGATCCGCAAAGTCGCTGTACATCACCGCCTCCATGGTTCCGTTGGCCAAGACACCCACCATCCTCTCTGGAGATGCCGGGTTGACGGATATGTGCAGCCATTTTTTGGAAGGATCGAGGACTGCGACCGCGATCTCTCCCCTTGCCTGCGCCAGTCTGGCATCATATCCTGCCTGCTGCAGGATCTGCGCCACGGCGCTGGCCCTGGCCGCTGCCGTCTCCGGCGGGTCAGTCCAGAGCTCCTCCCAAGAATCGAGGACATAAATGCCATCCTGCGGCGAGAGCTCAAACCCGACCTGCACATGAACCGTTCTGCCGGGAAGCGTCCTGTCTTCTCTGTAATGGTAGCTGGAGAGGAGATCGCCCAATACCAGTGGCCAAGGACCGTCGAGCATCTTTGGACCGAGCATTGCATGCGCTCGATCGCCCAGATCGACAAAGGAGGCGGCCAATTCCTTGAAGAGCGCAAGATTGATGCTATTGCTATCGTTGCGGCTGGAAAGCGAGGCAAGGAAAAGCCTGTCCGACCAGCTGG
>CABMDX010000370.1 GCA_902385025.1 uncultured archaeon
GGCTGGGATAAAGGGCATACGTATTCAACTAAGGATTGGATCTGTGTAACCTGGTTCCGTTTTCATGCGGCGGCGCCTTGGATGCCCCGCAGCTTGCTGCGCGTGGGTGCGCCGCCGCAGTTTCACTCAACCAAGAATTGAGCATCAGCGAGATCGCCAGAAAAACAGGCCACAGCCATGGAACGATAAGAAAATACCTTCGTGCTCCCACGCCACCATTGCCTCAGAAGAGACAAAAGAAGCCAAGCAAATTGGATCCGTATAAAGACTACATTGTGGGCAGACTTCAAGAGTATCCCCTCTCGGCCAAGCCCCTCTATCGCGAAATCCATGAGAAAGGATTCACTGGCTAATATACAATTGCAAAAGATTTTGTGAGAGCGGTTCGACCCAAATCTTCAGTCCCTGCCGTATATCGCTATGAGACAAAACCTGGAATGCAATCACAGGTTGATTGGGCAGAATGCGGTCGAATTGATATCGATAACGCATCCCGCAAGCTCTACTGCTTTACCATGATCCTTGGATATTCTCGTATGAGATATGTCGAGTTCACGCCATATATCGATGTCCATACCCTGATCAATTGTCACCTGAATGCATTCCATTATTTCGGTGGCTGCACCAGTGAGATCCTCTATAACAATATGAAGCAAATCGTGCTCAAGAGAGCACCTGTCTCATCTAATTCGCAATGAATACTAATTTTGAGGATTTCTTCAAGCATTATGGCTTTATTCCAAGACTCTGCCGTCCTTATCGCCCTCAAACAAAAGGCAAGATCGAGAATCGCGTGGGTTTTGTGAAGAGAGATTTCCTCATGGGCAGCGAGTTTCATTCATTCTCCGACCTCAATCATCAAGCACAGATCTGGTTAGCTCGGATAAACTCGACTGTCCACAGTACAACCAACGAGATACCTTTGGAACGGCTGAACAAAAAGGGCCTAAAGAATTGCGATTCAGTTCCCGCTTATCATAATATTCAAACAGAGAGCAGGAAGATATCGAGAGATTCCTATATCTCATATCTAGGCAATCGTTACTCAGTTCCATATCGATTTGCAGGCAGAAACTGCTCTTTGCAGATATCCGATAGAACCATAGCTGTAGTCGTTGACAAAGACGTGATCTGCACTCATGAAATTCGTCAAGGACATTGCAAGATTTCCAGGAATAAGGAGCACTTTAAGGGTCTGCTATCCGAGATTTTAAAGCAGAACTCTAATCCGAGGGCAAGGCACTCTTTAAGTTTCAGGTTCATTGAGCCAGAAGTAGAGCAAAGATCGCTATCGATCTACGATTTCTTCAGCGAGGGGGTCCGAAAATGAGTTCACTGGAATACGAGCAGCTTCATCATAATCTCAAGCGCTTGGATCTCATTACCCTCGATTCAATTCTGGACAATTATCTGGAGATTGCAGCCAAAGATGAAAAATCCGCGATCGAGATTTTGGACTATCTGATAGAACAGGAAGCTCAAAGCAAAGAGGCTCGTTCTCTCGATCTCAGGATGAGGCTGGCAGGATTTCCTGTGAAGAAGAAGCTGGACGATTTCGATTTCAAGTTTCAGCCTTCCATTGATAGGGCGGCGATCAAAGAGATTGCTTCTCTGAAGTTCATCCATAACGCGGAAAATGTCGTTTTTCTGGGGCCGCCAGGTGTAGGCAAGACACATCTTGCCATCGCTTTGGGAATAGAGGCTGCCAGAGCTGGATTTAGGGTGAACTTTGTCAATGCGTCGATTCTGATTGAGCGTCTTGCCAGGGCAGAAAAAGAGAAAAAATTAGAGGACAAGATCAGGGGGTTGTCTAAGTTCCAGCTTCTGATAATAGATGAGATGGGCTATTTGCCTTTCGATTAACTTGGTGCACACTGTTTCTTCCAGCTGATTTCCAGAAGATACGAAAAGGCCTCAACTATTTTCACGTCCAACAAATCCTATGGAGAATGGGGAGACATCTTCAAAGATAATGTGATAGCATCTGCCATTCTCGACAGAATTCTTCACCACTGTACCACGATCAATATCAAAGGAGACAGCTACAGGATCAAAGAGCGGAAGAGACAGGGATTGATACCTCAGAATTTTTCAGGGTGAATCTGGAAAAACTGTTCCAAAGGGGAAGGCTTTTATGATTGGGTGATCAATTTTATGTCGCCATAATTGGACAGTTTTGCTCCGCCATTGAGAATCTAAACGTAGCGCCATAGATTCTCTCACGATAAATTGATTGCCTTCCGGATCATATCCAGAAAGATGGATGCATCAAAATCCATAGCACGCGTCATGCAGGCATCCTTATATCTCTTTGGATCCCTGGATACTGCTCTTACTGCCTTTGCAAGTTCTTTTGCATCCGCTGCCACCAGCATTCCTGTTCTGCCATGCACTATCGTCTCCTTGAAGCCACCCTCATTCACCGCCACAACCGGCTTGCCGCTGGCCATGGCCTCCAGGGGCGTCATCCCGAAGTCCTCATCTATGGCGGTACATATCAAACCCTTGCACCGTGAATAGAGGTCGATCAGATCCTTCTCAGAGACTGCGCCCCTCATCTCTACATTCTCCGGGACGTCTTTTATCAGCCTTTCATAGTACTTGGCAGCATGGTCTCCTGTTGCATATCCTCCTACAATCACAAGCTTTTCCTCGGGAAGAATTCGGAAGACGTCAAACTGCAACTCTATTCTTTTCTCTGGATATATGCGATTGACAGAAAGCCAAAAATCGCCATGGTCCTTAAACCTGAACTTGCTGATATCAACTGGCGGGTAGATAACCGTCGAGGACCTATCATAGAATTCCTTTATTCTCTTTTGAACGTTGTAGCTATTGGTTACTATTTTATCGATATGTTCCACCGATCTTTTATCGAACCATTTATGGCCTCCGATCCACGCCGAAGCCACATATTTCGCCGGTGTATTGGGTTGCCTGGATATGGTCTCATCCTTCAAATCATAAAAGACTCTAACTGGGGTGTGACAGTACCATAGATTGGGTTTATGCTTCCTTGCCGCATAATGAGCCCAGTTGCCGGAGAAGATAAAAAAATCATAATCTTCCGAAAAGTCGCATTTTGAAAAAAGCAACGATGCTGCCATTTGCTTCAATGGTGGAAATTTGACCGTCTTCCCCAGGCTCTTGATATTGACATCTTCGTAACCCAGGTTACGTATCGCTTCAAGATTAACATCGGTGGTTATAATATCTCCTTTGAATGCGCGCGCTAGCATCAATACAACCCGTTCTCCTCCACCAATCGAACCAATGTAATCATGAAATATTGCGATTTTCAAGGAAATCCCATTTCATCATAGATATTCCATTGAATGCTAAATCTGACGAGGCCTTCAAAGACATTCTGTTTATAGTCATAAAAATTTAAACTATATTGCTTATTCCCTCCTCCAACTGATATTTGGCTTTGAAGCCAATCTCTCTCTCTGCTTTTCCCGTATCTGCACGGGTATGCATCACATAATTTTTAATAGGATTATCTTTGTACTTAGGCTTTATGGATAGGCCAAGCTTCTTGTTCAAGATCTCGATCACATTGTTGAAGCTGTAGGCCTTTCCCGTACCCACGTTCAGGATGCCGTGATAATCTGACTTCATGGCTGTCTGCAGGGCGTGCACAACATCTTTGACATAAACAAAGTCCCTCGTCTGCTCTCCATCTCCATAGATAACAGGTGTCTTGCCTTTTCGCATATCCC
>CABMDX010000371.1 GCA_902385025.1 uncultured archaeon
GAGGCGGGCTTTGTAATCCTGCATAGATCCGCCTTCATGCAAGGAGGATGCGGCTTCCTGGGCATGGGCGGAATGGTGGCGAGAAATCCTGTTCGCCTGGGAGACCCGGCCCGCTACTACAACAGTGATGAGGATGTCTACTCGACCCTGGCCGGAGCTTTTGATAGGATAGCCGAAGCAAGAGTCAGAGTCATAGTCACTCACCAACCGCCGCGTGGAGCACAGGATACTCTCTATAATGGCCAGAGTTCTGGATCTGTCGGCCTTCGCCGCTTTGTGGAAGAGTTCCAGCCCGATCTATTGCTCTGCGGCCATATTCACGAGGATCGAGGAGAAGCTCGCATCGGCTCAACAAAGATCGTCAATGTTGGGGAATTGAGGAGAGGATTTGGGGCGCTCATTGAAATTGATGAGCAGATAAACGTAAATTGGATAGAGCTGCAAGAGGGGAAAATAGGCAGGTGAGATAGTCACGATGGATGAAGGGCTGGGCGAGGAGATAGGCCGCATAATCGGGAGCGTTCAATCTTTGCGGCACCTGGTACCGGAAGGGGGGCTGAGGAAGCAGGAAAAGGTAGCAGAAGAGATGGACGACCTCATCTCGCCTGAATATGAGCCCTACTTCTTGGGAAATGCCGCCCTTCATATTTGCGCCTCCTGCCAGAGGTGCGGTCGCTGCTGCCGGGAAGAGCGAGAGATCGCCGTGTCCGGGAGCGATTGCCGCAGGATTGCAAAACACCTCAATATAAGCTTGAAGGCATTCATGAGGGATTACACAAGACCGCATTCTCTTTCCAGCCGTGATGTGGGAGATGCCAGAATGATGCGAAAGAATGTGGGCGAGCCCTGCCCATTCTTCGATCCCAGCCTGCCGGGCTGTCGCATTCATGCCTTCAAGCCCCAGGTCTGCAGCGCTGCCTTTTACCTCTCCAAGATGAACCTTCTTATATGCGAGGAGATGGTCCAGTTCAGCAGCTTTCCAAATTGTCCTGCAGATTTGGATCTCAGGGCAAAGATGGCCGATCTTGCCTCCAGGCTAAAGAACGATCCTCTGGCCTCTGGCGAGCTGGAAAGATTCTTTTATTCCGATCTTCCAGAGGCGGAACTCTTTCGCAAACTTCTGCGTCTGAAGGGCATAGAGATCTATTTCGGGCAAGAGATGGCCGCCCTCCTGGCAGGAAAGCTGGGACTGAAAAGGTTGCCGGGGAATAGCGAGCTTCATGATGCGGCATTTTTGTATGCAGTGCTCTTGACAGGAAGAACAAGCGAGCAGAAATAGCAGCCCTGTGAGCGGATTTTTAGCGATAGTGTTGCGAATAGCCCGTCTAAAGCTCAAAAATATTTGCAAATAAAATCTCTGTAATTTTTTATCTAGAGATATTCTTGAAAGAAGAATTGCTTTTCCAACTATTTCTGCTATGACAATCTGCAAAGAATTAATAGGAGAGATGATCCATGCATCTGCAGAAAATGGATGGAGCGTAGCAGTACATGACAGAAGGCAATGAAAGGGCGCTGGGGATGAAGGTGCTGATTGTCGATGACGAGCTCGATACACCCACTGCAGAAGGCCGGGCTGTGTGTGCTCTGGTGGATGAGCTTGTGAAGGCAGAGGTGACTGTGACCAAATCAATCTCTGCAGGTGATGGGAAGTGTGTCATTCTTTCAGACCCTTCAATCCAATGCACAATGATTGACTGGTGCCTTGGGGATGATAACCCGAAGACCCATGACAAAGCCAAAAAGCTGCTTCGGCTGATACGCTCCAGGAATATCCACATACCCATTTTTCTCATGGCAGATCGCAGCATCGCGACATTGATTCCCGCAGATGTTATGGCTCTGGTGGATGAGCTCGTCTGGGTGCTGGAAGACACCCCCACATTCATTGCCGGGAGGGTCATGGCCGCAATGAAGCGCTACAGTGATCATATTGAGCCGCCCTTCAATAAAGCTCTCATGGATTTCGCCGAGGTCTGCGAGTACTCTTGGCACACTCCCGGCCATACCGGAGGCACGGCGTTCCTCAAGTCGCCCGTGGGCCGGGCTTTCTTCCAGTACTTTGGTGAGAACCTTTTCAGGTCTGACCTGTCCATATCAGTGGGCGAGCTGGGCTCTTTGCTGGACCACACCGGCCCGATAGGCGAGAGCGAAAAATATGCAGCACGCGTCTTTGGTGCAGACCGCTCTTACACCGTGACAAATGGCACTTCCGCCTCAAACCGCATCATCTTCATGGCCAGCGTCACTCGCGGCGACCACGTCCTGGTAGACAGGAACTGCCACAAATCAATAGAGCAGGCGCTGATAATGACGGGCGCAATTCCCGCCTACATGAAGACATCCCGTAATTATCTGGGTCTTATAGGCCCCATCTATCCCGAGGACATAGGCAGTGAAGCCGTCTCGCGTTCGATCTCAGAGCATAAACTGACGGTTGAGCCCGAGTTCGCAAACGAGCCTGCCCCGTCTGGAGCCCAGGAAAATGCAATTACAGGCAAAAAGCTGCCCGTGCATGCCATAATCACGAACTCCACCTATGACGGCCTCTGCTATAATGTCAGGCGCGTCCTTGAGATCCTGGGCGACAGCGTCTCACGCATTCATTTCGATGAGGCCTGGTTCGGCTATGCTCGCTTCAATCCTCTCTACAAAGGGCGGTATGGCATGTTTGAAAAGAAGAGACATAGGGATGCTCCTACCGTTTTTACCACCACCTCCACGCATAAGCTCCTCGCGGCTCTTTCCCAGGCATCCTTCATCCATGTTCGGGATGGCATGAATCCCATTCCACATGACAGGTTCAATGAGTCATTCATGATGCATTCTTCGACCTCTCCGCAATATGCCATAATTGCCTCGAATGAGGTTTCTGCAGCCATGATGTCCGGCACGAGCGGGGAGACACTGACCCGTGAATCGATAGATGAGGCCATAGCATTCCGCCAGAGCATGCGCAAGATATTCAATGATTACAGGGCAAAAGGAAAATGGTTCTTCGATGTCTGGAATGCGGATAAGGTAAATGGAGTGGACTTCGAAAATGTGTCTCCCAAGCTTCTGGCAGAGGATCAGAATTGCTGGGTGCTGCATAAAAACGAGGAGTGGCACGGCTTTGTGGACCTGGAGGATGGCTATGCTATGCTCGACCCTATCAAGGTCTCCGTGGTCACGCCCGGAGTCAAGTTGAACGGCACTCTGGAGGAGAAAGGAGGAATACCGGCAATGCTGGTCACATCCTACCTGGACAATCGCGGGATCGTCGTGGAAAAGACCACCGACTTCACTATCCTCTTCCTGTTCTCTATGGGGATCACCAAAGGCAAATGGGGCACGCTTGTCAATGCCCTCCTGAGGTTCAGAGAGGATTATGAAAATAATACGCCTCTGACTGAGGTGCTGCCGGATAAGGTAAAGATCGATCCACATCATTATGAAAATATGGGCCTCGGGGATCTGGCTAGAGAGATGTTTGAAGAGGTGAGGACTCTGCGTTTAATGGAGCTTCAGAAAGATATCTATAAAAAAATCCCCAAGCAGGACAAGACGCCCAACCAGTCCTATCAGAAGCTCGTCCACGGCAAGGCAAAGCTCATGGCCATAGAGGACAAGGATACAGCAAATAGAACGGTTGCTACCGGAATTATCCCGTATCCGCCCGGCATACCGATGCTCCTGTCTGGAGAAAATATCGGCCCATCGAAACGCCCTCATTTGGAATACCTTCTTGCTCTCCAGAAATGGGATAAAAAGTTCAATGGCTTTGGCCATGATATCCATGGCGTTGAGAACAAAGGCGGCAAATATTATATCCACTGCCTCATTTAATGCTTGTCGCGCGCCTCCTCCCATCCATAGAGGAGTGCCATTTTTTTTGCCATAACGTTCTCCAATATTGCGATCATTTCATGGATATTCTGGACGCGATTGTCTTTCAGATATCCTTAAATTTTATATTAATTACTTATCCAAAAACTTGATCTGTTAATATGCGGCATGGCATTTCATGCGTAAAAAGAGTCAGCCTTCGAGGGAGAAGAATCATGGATGCACAATATTCGTTGTGACTCCGGGCGCAAGCGCCGATGGATCGATGTTTACGGGGCATACAAATGATGGGTTCGGGCCGGGCGTTGTCGGGCACGAGGTGTCGGATGAGGGAAACAAGCTTGTCTACATTCCCGCAGCAGATCATAAGCCAAAGACCAAGAGACTGGTTCAATACGATCCCAATTCAGGTTCGGACGATCAGTCGGGTGGTGACAATACTGATGCGCCGCAGGTCTCATACATCGAGGAGGTCGATCATACCTTCGGCTACCTGACCGGAAGCTACGGCATAATGAATGAGCACCAGCTCATGAGCTCGGAATGCACTGATTTCGCTAAAATGGAGCCTGATTATATTGCCGGAGAGCGCATCTTCTACAGCTCCGAACTCTCAAATATTGCCATGGAGAGGTGCAAGCTGGCAAGGGAGGCAGTAGAGCTGGTCGGAAGCCTGATTGACCAGCACGGTGTGTACGGAACAGGCGAGACGCTCATCTTCGCTGATACCAAGGAGGCATGGGTACTGGAGATGTGCGGCTGCGAACCGAAAATGTTCAAAGCATGCAAAGGATGCAAGGGTTTATGGGTCGCCAAGAAGGTGCCAGACGGCCAGGTCTTCGTGGCTTCGAATACATTCCGCATTAGAGAAGTGGATACAGAAGACCCGGATATGCTCTATTCCGGCAAGCTTCATGATGTGGCTCGTGAGTTGGGATGGGATGGGCGCGGCAAAGTCGATTGGCTGAAGACCTTCTCCACAGGGGAATACTCCCATCCATACTATTCCCTTGCTCGCCTATACAGCGTCTACCGCAGACTGGCACCATCCCGAAACTTCAGCCCCTATGTCATGGACACCTGGTCGCGCGAGTATCCCTTCTCTCTTGTGCCCGACAGGAAGCGGACTCTTGAAGATACCTTACAGATCTTCAGGGACCATTATGAGGGCACAGTCTACGACCTTACTACGGGCCTTGCAGCAGGGCCCTACGGCAATCCTTACCGCGATGACGGCCCGTTCGACGCACATGATCTTTTCACGCCTGGAGAGATCAAGCTTGGCTCCTGGCCAAGACCGGTATCTGCCATCTTCTGCAGCTATAGCTATATCACTCAGGCACGAAGCTGGCTTTTGGATCCCATTGGTGGAGTATGCTGGTTTGGATTTGCGCAGCCTTCCGAGACCTGTTACATTCCCGTCTATGCCGGGGCCAACTCTCTTCCCCAAGAGTTCAACTGCGGGAAGAGGTCTATTTTCGACCATAGCTCTGGCTGGTGGGCCTTCAACTTCACCACCAACTGGGCTATGCTTCGTTACTGCCAGATGATCGAGGATATAAAATTAGAGCAGAAGAGGATCGAGGATGAGGAGCTGTCCAGACAGAAAGCGATAGATGAGAAGGCACTGGAAATATACCATGCAAAAGATGGCATAGCATGCACCAAGTTCCTGACGGACTACTGCAGCAGAAATGCCCTCTCAGTTATAAGCGACTGGTGGAAGCTCTCCGACATGCTCGTGGTCAAGTACTCTAACGGCCTTGTCAATGATGTTCAGAACGGAGTCATCGAGAGCACGAAGAAAGGATATCCTAATGAATGGCTGAGCAAGGTGGGATATCAGTATGGTCCCAGGATATACCAGTACAAAGAGCTCCAGGAAATAGGCTGCGTGGAGTATGTCGGCAAGATCGAGAACGTATTGCCCGGCACTGAGCTGGAATATATAAAGAAGCATCAGACCTGCCAGAGCGAGCGCCATCGGAAAAAGCAGCAGGAGTCCGGACAGGAACCGTAGGGGTGCGAATGAATCACGCCCTGACCAATGCCCTACCCCAAGCAGAAAACTAGATCAATATATTTTTATTTTTTAAATTGATTTCAGTGGATTCGTCTTAATGTGCCGTATTTCTTCTAATGGTGGGTTAAAGTTATCAAGAATGAAGAAGAATAATATTAAAGTGCGTGATATGTTCTTCCCATCGTTCTTATCCCACAGGTTGGATTTCCAATGATCGGTATTAAAAAAGGATTGCTGACGCTCTTTGTTCTCGTAATGGCCATCTCTGTTTTGGGCGCTGGATTATGCGTCAGTGGCTACAAGTATGACAACGGGAGTGGCGCGGGCCTCCCCGGCTGGTTGATCACTCTTACCAATGGCAGCTATACGTCCACCACTTACACAGATGCAGGCGGCAAATACCAGTTCTGCGGCCTGTCTCCCGGTGCTTATACCGTCCGCGAAACTGTCAAGAGCGGCTGGACTGCCAGCACCTCGCCTGTGCAAAGCCTGGTTCTGGGCAACAGCAATGCCACAGGCTTGAATTTCATAAACCAGAAGCTAAGTTGCACATCGACCATTGCCCTTCGTGCGGCCAACGGCCAGTATGTCTGTGCAGAAGGCAGCGGAGGTGGATCCGTCGTGGCCAACCGTAACGCCATAGGTGCCTGGGAGACTTTCAAGCTCATGGATCTAGGGAACAATAATGTAGCCCTTCAGGCTGCCAATGGCCAGTATGTCTGTGCAGAAGGCAGCGGAGGAGGATCAATCGTGGCCAACCGTAACGCAGTAGGTGCATGGGAGACATTCAAACTCGTTTCCTTGGGAAGCGGATATTTTGCTTTGCAGGCCGCCAACGGCCAATATGTCTGTGCCGAGGGTGGCGTTGGTGGGGCGATTGTTGCCAATCGCAATGCTATCGGCGCATGGGAGACTTTCAGGTTTATGGATCTCCGAAGGCCCGCAAAAGTGGCATTTCAGGCTTATAACGGCCAGTACATCTGTGCTGAAGGCGGCGGAGGCGGAGTAGTTGTAGCCAACCGCAATGCTATAGGTGCCTGGGAAACATTTGAACAACTCTATCAGAAAGACTGCAACGTGGCTCTGCAGGCTTATAGTGGCCAATACCTTTGCGCAGAAAGAGGCGGAGGAGGAGCGGTCGTGGCAAACCGCAACGCC
>CABMDX010000372.1 GCA_902385025.1 uncultured archaeon
CATGTTCCTGCTGCAATTGGTATTTTATGGAGAAATAATTGTGCCTACCCCCTGCTGGGTTTCCTATGTACCTCAAGCTAAGATACTGGGAAAAAGGGTAAGCCTGCTTCATACCTCCTACGAAGATAAATGGCATATCAGCGCCGACCGCCTCGCTCAGCTCCTGGAAGGAGAGCAGGATCTCTATCGACCACGCTTACTCGTTCTCAATTATCCCGGAAATCCCGATGGCCTCACCTACACGGAGAGAGAATTAAGAGAGATTGCAAAAATTGCCCGGGAGTATGAGATCATCCTTTTATCGGATGAGATCTACGGCCAGCTCCATCACAGAGGTGGCCATGTTTCTGTGGCCAGATTCTACCCGGAAGGAACAATAATCAGCTCAGGTCTATCGAAGTGGTGCGGTGCTGGCGGATGGAGACTTGGGACATTTACCTTTCCAAAGGACCTCGACTGGCTGATGGGGGCCATGGCGGCTGTGGCCAGCGAGACATATACATCAGTCAGCGCGCCAATTCAATATGCTGCAGTGGAAGCCTTCAGGGGATCAATGGCAATCGAGCAATACCTCTGGCATGCCCGGCGCATCCTGTCAACTTTGGGGCAGAAGAGCTACCAGATACTGGCTGATGCAGGCGTTCGAGTGCATCGCCCGGAGGGTGCTTTTTATATGTTCCCGGATTTTTCGCCATTTGCCGGGAAGCTGGCAGAGAAAAATATTGAGAACAGTTCGGCACTCTGCGAACGCCTGTTGCAGGAGACCGGTATTGCCATGCTCCCAGGAAGGGCGTTTGAGAGGCCCCGTGAAGAGCTTACTGCCAGGATCTCGTACATAAATTTTGCCGGAGCGAGGTCAATGGCAGCCAGCGAGACGATTGCTATGCATCAGGAGCTGTCTATGGAGTTCATCCATGCTCATTGTGAAGAGACCCTGGAGGCCATGCAAATGCTTGCCGACTGGCTGACAGATTAGATGTGCTGTTCTCCGACTTCAGCGCCGATCAAATTGCGAATTGGTGCTTTTCGCGATTTTGGGCACTAAAAAAATTTTTAGCGCATATCAGCAACTTAATAGTAATACCATATGCTTCTGTAGTCCTCAGGATCCTCTCCTCTTTCTTTCAGTCTTTGCAGATACCTCTGGATGGGGACGTCAGTATAGAGATAGGGCTTTACCTGAGCAATGTTCTTTTCCCATGGAAGGAAGGAGTACATTCTCCTGCCTTCGGGAGTAATGGCAATAAGTTCATGGTTTTGCCAGGCTCGCAGATGGTCCTTGCCGAGGCCAGGAACATTGAAGACAGGTTCATCGGTGCGAAATATACCTGGAAGCAGCCGGGCCTCTTCTTTTCGCTCCTGAAGGATGCGGGCAATGGGAACAGCATATTCCTCCATTTCAGTTTTGCCCTTCATATTGAACGTGTAGTAAGGGTCAACACCAATCTGCTTTAGAATAACTCTGAGAGCAGATGTCTCGAACTTGCGACTGTTGGCAAAGGTAAACACCTGCTGGTTGTAAACCTCAATGCCAGTCATCTTCACCTTCTTAATGGCTTCTACAGTTTCAGGCGTCACCTCATAGGGATGCATGAAGTGCGTCACTATGCAAAGGTTCCGCTTTCCGAACTCATGGTATTGGGCCAGTATCTCACAAAGCTCACTGGTAATTCTTTGAGGCACAGTCGCCGGGGTTCTGGTAGCTACTCTGATGCTCTTTAGGTGCCTGATCTCTGAAAGCTTGCCCAAAATACCGTCAATCAGAGAGTTGTCCATCACCAATGGGTCGCCGCCTGTGACGAGGACATCCATCATCTCAACATGTTCTGAGAACCACTGCAAAGCAGCGTCGATCTTCTCCAAAGGAGCCAGAGCCGAGGCCATAAGGGGCGAGGATATTTCCCAGTTGCGCTGGCAGTAGACGCAGATCTGCGGGCATGATTCATAGGGCTTGATTATCGCAACTCTTGGATAGCGGCGGGTGACCAGGTCTATTGGCGACGTATCTCCTTCCTTCATGAAATCGAATGCCCATTTCTTGTCCGTCCTGTGTTTGATCATATTTTGAACATAACTCAGTGGTGGGAAGACCTGTCTGCGAACTGCGTAATCCCGATCACAGGGATCCTGGTCCATCAGATGCAGATAATAAGGGGTTACTCCAAATGGTACATGGTTTTCCAGGGCCAGCCTTATGGATTCTTCATGGCGCGGCTCTAATTTTATTAATTTTTTTATTGTATCCAGGCCATGAACATCTTTAAATACATGCCGGAATTGCCAGTGCCAATCCTTCCAATCCTCCTCGGAGGAATCCAGCGCCTCTAAAATTCTTTTTCTGTTCCCATTTCGGATGGCAGCTATCTCAGGATTAAGGCCGGATCGATATCTCTCCAGGTATCTATCCATGCGCTTTCCCATTTGATCCAGATAGTCCGAGCGCATCTGGCCGGCAACTCTTCCTTCATATTCGCCGAATTTTGGATTGTCTATTCCTTCCATTAATCTGGATGGATAGACATCTGCTTTTAATTTTAGGGCCTTAAAAAAATGGACAAACTCTGCAACAAAGTCGTCATTGACATCAGCATCCCCATTCACGGCAGCCTTCCATAGATTCTCTAAAGCTGAATAGCCAGAGATTCGCTCGTTTCTTGGAGAGATGATATTTTTCAATATGCGTATCACTTCTTTGAAGAGCACATAATCCCATGTCTCAATCTCACTCACATCGCAGGAATAAGTCCATTCTCTGGCTTCTATGTAGCGTGCCACCTTATTGCGGGCACTTTCTAAAGTCTTGCTCTCCTTCAGCAGCATATGCAGTTCGGGTGCCGCATCCCAGCAATTTTCCCATCTCTCTATCATATCCTTATTGTTTTTGACGGCTATTTTACTTCTATTTTTCCCCAAAAAATGGCAACTATTTGGGACAGTTCATTCAAGTCGTGTTATCACGACAGGTTCGGGAAAATAAATGAGGCAATTATTGATTATTATTAAGGTAAAGCCTCTTGATGAACTTTATCTGTTCTTGCCAAATTCTCATATTTCTCACTGCTAATTATGCTGTTTCCATAGAGATTGCCAGAAGCATCAGGAACTATTGTCTTTGAGATCAAATATTAATAATCATTTGAAGTATTCATAAAAAATAATTTAAATTTCATGTTTTCCGTTGAAAGCCAATTCGCCACCTTATTATTTTTGCCACCACATCTTCACCCGGATCGACGATCCGGGCAGAACCAGTGCCCCATTCTCTTCCTGCAGATTCCTGGCAAGAAAGTCCCTGAGAATCGCCTTTTTCTCTCCCGTATCAGCCTGAGCCTGAGGCCAAAGTGCCGATGCCGCCTCTTCCACCGAAGAATAGCGCTGGTTATGCTGAAGGCGGAAGGTGTGGATGTGTGGGTAAATTCCCATATGATAAAGCACATTATAGAGCACATCGCACTTGGGTCCGGAGTTGTATTCCACACCATGCAGCTTCGGCCATAAATCCGACCACATCCGATCCCAGGAGGTCTCACCTGCGAAGTGATAGAGGTAGACATATTTTGAGGAAGCCATGGCCATCTTCTCGATAGCAGTCTGAATATCCATCATTCCGAGCGAGAACGAGGCGATTACCACATCGTAAGGAGGTTGCAGATCCCTTTTTACATCCACATCTTCCCAGCGCTTCTGCACCACTGAGATATTCTGAGCTCCAAATTCCGCCATTTTCTCCTGCATCACGCCAACCATCCCATCTGCAGGCTCCACAGCGGTGACGTGCGCCACCTTTTGGGCAAATGGAATGGCCAGGGTTCCGGGGCCTGCGCCAATGTCCAGTACGCGAGACTGCGTCGTCGTATCTGTCTCCCAAATGGTCTTATCGATCCTCCTTCGCTCTTCCTGGCACATATTCCAGAACCTTTGTGCGCTATCCCGGCTCTCCCAGATGCGGGCACAGTCTCTGCCCGGACCTGAAGCTCTGTTCTGTTTCATCTGCTCTTTCCAGACCTCATTCCAATCAATGTCCTTGTGGGGATTTATCATAATATCAGCACCTATTATCACTATTGCATCTAATAAAGTATCCGGCTTCACATCCAAGCCTTTATTATGCATATTCTGGTTATAACAATTCTGAATTTATAGTCAAATAGTAAGAATAAATTTTAAATATTGCAAAAATAAGGCAATAGCTGAAAATAATCCTGTCTGCAGCAGGATCGCCCGCAATTGCTGTCACATGCAGGAAGGATCAGAAGAATCGAAACCAGAATCCTGCTTTCGGTGCCAGAACCTAACCACTGGACGTGAAAATATAGCCACATACTCCATTGAGACGCAAGATCTCACCAAGAAATATGCCAGGCACAGAGGAGTTATCGATCTCTTTAGGAACCCGCTTAAGCGCGAGGCGTTCACATCTCTTGACTCGGTTTGCATCCGGGTCAGTGAGGGGGAAGTGTTCGGCATCATCGGCCCAAACGGAGCAGGAAAGACCACTCTGATCAAGATTCTTTGCACTCTGATCTTTCCTACTTCCGGAAAGGCTTATGTGAAC
>CABMDX010000373.1 GCA_902385025.1 uncultured archaeon
CCAACTGCGGGCGTGTCTGCAAGCTCAGGATAGTAGTATTTCATGTCATGGATATCAGATGATACGCCCACGATCTCGTCCTCCGCCTTCAGGATCTTGACAGCCTCCGTTCTGTAGCTTCCGAGGGCGATGAGCTTTGTGACCGGCATCTTTACGGTTATGTTCCTGCCGATGGAGTCGGCAACAATCAGCTCCTTCTCGCTGCCTTTCTGGATCTCATTTATCCGCTCGACGTCCGAGGAGTCAACCTTGCCGTCATGGTTGGCATCAGCAAGCTTAGTGATCGCGTTTTTTCCTTCGATTATTCCCTGTACATAGGCAGCGTCGTCATCATTGATCACATCGTCCATATTGGCGTTTCCAAAGATGCTTAGGAGATCTACCTGAACAGGTTCGGCAGCGATCACCAGTGGCATGATTGCCACGAATACTGCTATTGCAGGGATCAGGAGACGCGACCGCCCCGCAAGATATGCACCATCATTTCTTTTGCATTTGATCCTGGCTCCAAAGAGCCTGAAAACTCTCAATTTTGCCATTTCCGCTAGCGTGAGTTTCTCGCGATATAATAACATTATTTCTCACTTCTGACAAGCAAGTATTATTTTAAGTTATAAAGATTTCGAATAGCGTAATAATTGTCGACCCTAATAGGTTATTATTTTGCTATTATTTAAAAATATCAAAAATATAGCAAGGGTGTTGGGATCTGCCTTCTTTAGCCCAACATCCTTGTCGGGAACATCTGCAGACTCTTGGGCCCAGACCAAATAGTCTTCGTTCAGATTGCAATAGGTGAAAATGACTCAATGATCATAGCGCTCACTAGCCTTTTCTATATCCCAGCTCGGATGCTTTGGAGAATGCATAATCAGCATCCGATTTTCGCTCCATCACATTGTAAATGTTGCCTTTGTTCACCCAGGCTTCAACGCATTTGGGATTCAGCTCAATGGCCCTGTCGAAGCACTTTAGGGCATCATTGTAGTCCCCGCTATAGGCCAATGCGATTCCCTTGTTGTTCCAGGCATCCAGATATTCGGCATCGAGGGCGATGGCCTGGTCATAAGCTTTTTGGGCCTCGCTGAGACTATCCTCTTTCACGAGCAATAAGCCCTTTATATTCCAGCAGCTCTTGCAGGCTGGATCGACCTTTATGGCCTCCTCAATCTCAACTACTGCCTCAGCATATTTTTCCATCTTCTCCAGCGCCATTGCCTTGTTCTGCCGGAATCCTGCCTCCCCGGGATCGATCTTGATGGCCTCGTCGAAGAACCTGAGAGATTCATTATATCTCTTCTCCCCGACCAGAGCCAGCCCAAGTCCATTCCAGGCAGCATCATCCCTTGGATTCAGCTTGAGGGTTTTATTATATGCCACAGCCGACTCGTTGTACCTGCCTGCATGGCGGAGAGCCTGGCCATCCTTATACCAGGCATCGGCATTAAGCGAATCAATGCTGGCCGCCCTGGCATACGCCGCTGCTGCATCGCTATATTTTTCCAGGGAATACAATGAGTCTCCCTTGCCGACCCAGGCTGCCGTATATATCGGATCTACCTCAGTAGTCTTGTTGAACGCCTCTGCAGCATCCTCATATCTGGCCAGGATGGAGAGCACCAGAGCTTTGCTGTACCATGCATCTTCAGACGCGGGATCAATTTTGGTGGCTTCCTCGAACGCAGCAAGCGCCCCGGAAAAATTTCCCTGGTTGCCTAGAACCTGTCCTTTTCTGTACCATGCGTCGCTCAATTTGGGGCTTAATTTCGTCGCCATATCGTAGGCTTTTATGGATTCATTGTAGCGGCCCTTGTCCGCAAGAATCAGGCCTTTGCCATACCAGGCTGATGCGAGATCTGGATCGAGAGAGGTGGCATTATCAAAGGCTGCCAGGGAATCATTGTAGAGCTTCTGATGGGCAAAGGCCAGACCTCTGGAATACTCGGCATAGGCGAGATTCGGCTGCAGCTTTATGGCCTGATCATAGGATCGGATGGCTTCAATGTAATTTCCCAAATAAGCCAGAGCTATGCCCCTGCTCAGCCATACTGTCGCATTCTTCGCTTCCAGCTCGATGGATTTATTGAAGCAATCAAGAGCCACATCGTGGGAGCCCTTTTCCGTGAACTCGCACCCTTTCTGAGACCAATATTCAGCAGAATACTCATTCCCAAATATTGGCATACAAAGTAATAACATAATAATAAGAATTAATATTAATTTTGCCCTCATATGAATCATTGACCCGTTATTTGCTACCTTTTCCTAGAAGAAGCTTGCGACAAATATTGGTCGGAGCATATCGCCTGGCGAGAGATGACGCTGCTCTTATCCGGACTGATCAATACTGAAAAATTTTTGCATTTATATGCAAGCAAGTTGCAGGCTGCTAGTTGCACAGCTTTAAAAATCGAAGGGATTCGACTCCAGGGAGTGCCGGGGATGAAGCGGGAACACAATATCGGGAATGAAGGCAAGAAGCTCTTGCCCTGATTTCGTTCGTCCTATCGTCATAAAGCACATCATATATGTAAGCAATTATGCTTTGGGTAAAACCTCTAGGGGAGACGAGCACGCACACCCCCAGAAGGATGGGATCTTAGCGCTGCGACTAACATGAACTCGATGGGGCAAAATCAGGTTCCAGATTTACTTCCACTCCCATCGCCTCATGTACTCCGATAGCTTGTGGCTCACATATAGCACCGCCCGTCGCAATATATCGTTTTAGTAGTCTCCAAGTGTCATCGATATCTCTCGGCAGTTTAATGCATTTTGGCAAATGATGATTCCCCTTGTTCATAGCCATCAGGCATCCTCCACCGATTTCTTTTCGATGAGCGCATCTCAGATTGCAGAAAGCCACAGTTCTAATCAGAACTCTTCCAACGTCAATTTCAATAGGCGGATCAATTATGCTTCGAGCAAACACAGCCGCTGCCATAGCAAAAAAGGATAAGTTTTCGATCGCCCCATCCGATAGCTTTCTGGAAAGATATTTCATCATCCGTGGCTTAATCTCAATCCTGGCCTGCTCGACGAGGGCGCGATAGCCTTTTGCTGTTGGCATAAGCAGAATTTGATCAAATTCAAACTCCTTCATAGTAGCACGGCGGTCTACCAACTTAACAAAATGTCTGCCGTATCTGTTAGCATAATCGTCCATTATAGCCTCAGGAGATTGAAACAACATCGCCTTTTGGGAGAGTTTTAATTTATGGCTAACCTTATATCTCTATAGATTTGGCCTTTTCTGATCGATCCTGCAACTATTCTCAGATGCATGAATGTGCGATATGCTTTCGATCCCAGGATTGCGAAAGACGTGACGGAAAGGTTCCTTCTTGGTTGGGAGAAAAGACAAGTTGTGAGTATGGAATGGAGGTGCGGTAAAAGCGACCTATTTGACCAGGCTGCTCCACCCCGAGGCTAGATTAGATCCAAAAAGCGTATATGAGGAACATCTTGCGAAGGTTTGCCTTACGATTCCAGAGGGAAAGGCTTCATTTATCCTCAGTAGGAGGTTTGAGGTTATTGGTTTGTGTAAGAAGGGCATGATGTTCTGCTGGCGGCATGGCCAGCGGTCCCTCATTTTGCCAAACGAGTTAAAGATACGCATTATGGGATTTACGAGCGGAAGAATCTGCGCGGTACGAAGCCCGGGCAAACTTTTTCAGGAGAGCGGCGTCCATTATTCAATACAATACCAGTGGATGTAATTTCTGTCGATTGCCAATATCCTTCCAGGCTTATGTCCTCTTTAGGGTCCGCAGGAGGCATCTCACATAGGCCTTACATAAGACCTATATGTAGATTGTTTAGGTATAGTTCTGCTTTACTTTTATATATCGTTCAGAAGTACATGAAAATTGCATAAAATGCATTGAATTAGGAGAATGGGTGATAATTGATGGCAAAAACTGGATTATTGAGGCTATCGCTTGTGGGGCTCTTCATTGTAGCCTCCCTCGCCGCCGGCCTGGGGTTATGTGCTGCTATGAGCAACCATAATTCCGACGCAGAGAGCTCGCATGATGCACAGGAACTGGCAGAATTGTATGCTGCAATGCAGAATCCATACGCAGACTATAATCCGCAATCTGCGCTTGACAGGGCGGCTGCGCTAAAGGCAATCAAAAAGCTGTATGGAAGCATAGGGCCGTCCAGCCCGGATAACTGGGAATACTGGGTAAATGTTTGGCTGAATGCTGAGAAGAAGTGTGAGAATCACACAAATTTTTTTGCTATCTCAAAAAAAAGGGTTAGGGAAGGACAATATTAAATCCTGTCTTGAACACATCCAGCATCCCGACAAATCGCTCAAATAGAGAGGCGTCTCCGGTAGTTGTCACGTTTGCAGTTGGAACGGATGGGTCAAGCGCCAGCTGTTCAAGAGTCTTGCGGGGCATATAGACAGTAGCATTTTCCTCTGTCGAGGACTCATTCAACCAGTACTCAAGCACACTGTTCTTCACCTGAATTACTGCTTTGTCGGAAGTGTTGTTAATTATCAGGTTCATCATGAAATTTTCGCCGTCTGCTTTCTGAGCATTGAGCCTGACTGCGAGATAATCGAGAAGCTCGCCTAGAGACATTGCAGACATTACATCCGCAGAGATCATCGTCCTTGCCTGTACAGGTTTTATGCTGCGAAGCTCCTGGGCTCCGACCAGGTATGCATTCCGTGCCGGACCTGATTCTGCCTGATATCCGAGCTGTTCTAGAGCCGCGGCTTCCAGTTCTCTGGCCTTCATATTGGTGGGATCTGCAAAGACGAGATAGTTAGCGATGGAGGCTACCAGCTCATACCGTCCAGCATCATAGTCTC
>CABMDX010000374.1 GCA_902385025.1 uncultured archaeon
ATTGTTCAGATAGTTGAGGCTCTTGATGTTTGGCGGCAGTGCATCGGGGGAGTTGCGTCGAACTGAGACACTGACTGCTGTCAAGCCGACCTCATAGAGGTTGCCATACATGGCCCCCCACTCCACCGCGATGATGATGACTGTGGCCATGCTGCACTTGTTGGGATCAAGGCCCAGGTCTCCAAAGCCCCTGGTGACTATGGGGCGGATATATGCATCGCGCAGGTTGTTCTGGCGCAGCGTTTCCAGGATCGCTTCGCACATCTCCTCCTGGGTAATTGGCACGCAGAGCATGATGGCCTGGGCAGAATCAAACAGCCTTTGAACATGATCCTCCAGTCTGAAAACGCGGCCGCCATAGGCCCTTATGCCCTCGAAAACACCGTCACCATAAAGAAATCCATGATCGAAGACAGAGATTGCGGCCTGTTCGGCCGGGACAAATTTTCCGTTAATATAAATGAGATTCATAGAGCATCTCCATATCGAGGAATGGCCAAGAATAAATGCATTTTGATCGGCCACATCAAAATAGGCGTCCCTCCTATCCCCAATAATCGATGGGTTTATTAAAGAAGGAGGGCTGCATGAAGCCTACTCTTCACGGGGTTTGGAGCTTATGGCTAACTTAGGTTTCGTTGTCTCGGAGTTCAATAGGGATATTACTTATCAGATGGAGCTTTTGGGCAGAGAGCATGCCCAGTTTCTGGGTGCAAAGATTATATCGGTTCTCTATGTTCCCGGTGTATTCGACATGCCCATAGCCGCGAGGAAGCTGCTCCGTCGCGAGGACATCGATGCAGTAGTAACTATTGGCTGTGTTATTCAAGGAGAGACGGCTCATGATGAAGTTGTTGTTTCGCATGCGGCTCGAAAGTTGATGGACCTTTCCCTGGAGTTCGACAAACCTGTAACTCTGGGCATTACCGGCCCCAAGATGTCCCGGCCGGATGCTCATAAGAGGGTCGACTATGCCAAGCGAGCCGTTGAGGCGGCAGTCAAGCTCTTGCAGAGGCTTGGAGGAGATTAGCGTGGTATCCGCGCGGATGGCCTCCATTCACGAGTCAACGACCCTGAAGATATCTGCCATGGCCAAGAAGCTCACTGCCAGCGGCCTGGATATAATCGATATGGGGGTGGGCGAGCCGGACTTTGATACGCCAAAAAGCATCGTGGATGCGGGCTGCGAATCCATCCGGAAGGGCGAGACCCATTATTCTCCCACGGCAGGCATTCCCGAGCTGCGCAAGGCCATCGCAGAGAAGCTCGTGCGGGAGAACTCGCTTCGCGTCACCGCCGATGATGTCACAGTCACTCCAGGGGCGAAGATGGCAGTCTTTGCTGCAGTTCAGGCGCTATTGCAGGAGGGCGATGAATGCGTGCTCATTGGCCCATCCTGGGTGAGCTATGAGCCTTGTGTGGCCTTCTCCGGGGCAAGAGTGGCCTGGGGGAAGGTCGATGAAAATTTCATGTCCAGTGACCTGGCAGCAAGCATAAACTCCAGGACGAAACTCATTTTGGTCAATTCCCCTTCCAATCCAACAGGTGCTGTTTTTAATAACGCGGTCCTCAGGGAGATCAGTGACCTGGCAATAGACCACAATCTTTTCGTCATCTCCGATGAGATCTATGAGAAGATAATTTACGATAATTTGCATATCAGTATCGGCTCTTTTCCAGGGATGGAGGAGCGGACGGTGACCATCAACGGCTTTTCCAAGGCCTATGCCATGACTGGCTGGCGTCTGGGATATCTTACCGGTCCCAAGGAGACGATGAAATGGGTCAACAGGCTTTTGTCTCACTCCGTCTCCCAGGCCACCACATTCGTGCAGCGTGCCGGAGTTGCTGCTCTGGCGGGCCCTCAGGACGAGGTAGCTTCCATGGTTGCGGAGTTCCGGGCACGCAGGGACCTGCTGGTATCTGGCCTGCGGGATATGGGAATTCCATGCAGCATTCCTGGTGGCGCCTTTTATGTTTTCCCGAACGTCTCAGCTCTTGGCGGCGGGGATGCCTTCACCGATAGACTGCTAAAAGAAGCACAAATTGCAGCCACACCCGGATCGGCTTTCGGACCGGGTGGAGTCGATTATGTCCGGTTGTCTTATGCCACATCTCAGATCCGCATTGCGCAGGCTCTGGAGAGAATTGAGAAGCTCGTGAAGTAAAACGATACGCTTCGCCTATTTGAGGTGTAGATATTGAAAACGCTCAGAATTCTCTCCTGGAACGTCTTCGGCCTGAGGGCCATCTGCAAGAAGGGCTTCCTGGAATGGCTGAGGAAGGACTTGCCCGATGTTCTCTGCCTTCAGGAGACACGAGTTCAGGCAGACCAGATCCCTGCCGGGCTGAAGAGCCTTCCAGACTACTTTTCTTACTTTAACTCAGGCATTAGAAAAGGCCGCGACGGTGTGGGACTCATCTCCAAAGAATTGCCAGTGAGCGTGAAATACACCCTCGGAATTGAGGGATTTGATGACGAGAACCGATCCATAGTGGCGGACTATGGAGACTTTCTGCTTTTCAATGTCTATTTTCCCAACGGCAAAGCCTCTCAGGAGAGACTGAAATATAAGCTCAAATTTTATGATCTCTTTCTCGGGCAGATAGATAAGCTTGTGGCCGAAGGCAAAAGTATTGTGATCTGCGGCGATTTCAACACAGCGCACCGCGAGATAGATCTGGCCCGGCCCAGGGCAAACGAAAAGATCTCAGGATTCCTGCCAGAGGAGAGGGCCTGGATGGACCGACTGGTGGAGCACGGATTTGTCGATACCTTCCGGAGCAAACATGTGGAAGGCGGTCACTACTCTTGGTGGGATTTAAAGACACGAGCACGAGAGCGCAATGTGGGCTGGAGAATAGATTACTTCTTCGTCAGTGAGAATTTGCTGGGGGGCGTAAAATCAGC
>CABMDX010000375.1 GCA_902385025.1 uncultured archaeon
AACAATTATTTAAGACTGCTTGATCAATCTATTTTAAATACAATCAATCAAGCTTGATTTCAACTCTAGAAAGTTATTAAAGTATTGGCTTATAATATCTCTTCTGATATGTGAGAGTCCGTGCATGAAAGCATCAGGGCTGATCACCGGGGTTGAATCCGATGTATGACTTGATTGTGGCGGGTGCGGGTCCAGCTGGGAGCACTGCTGCCCGAACGGCCGCCATGGAGGGACTGGATACGCTTATCCTGGAAAAGGAGACCTTCCCCAGATACAAGCCCTGCGGCGGCGCCCTTTCCGATAGGGCAGCCAGGCTTCTGGACTTCTCGCTCCCTGCAAGCCTTTGTGAGAGGTCCATAGATGGAGCTAGGGTCCATTATCGCGAGCGAGTGCTGGAGCGGCACAAAGGCTACCGTCTGACCACGCTTCTGACCCGAAGCAACTTCGATCATTTTCTATTGCAGAAGGCCGAGGAGGCCGGAGCAAAGCAGGAGACCTGCAAGGTTTTGGATTTCAGGGATGCGGGTGAGAATGTCTGCGTTCAAACCGATCGCGGGAGTTTTCAATCCCGGTTCCTGGTGGTCTCTTCGGGCTGCCAGGATGCCTTAAAGCAGAAGATCCAGGGAGCAGAGTCGAAGGCGAGCATGGGAATATGCATGGTTACAGAGGTTGAGGAGGACGATGAGTTGATCCAAGAAAGGCTGAACAGCTCTCTGGACATTCACTTTGGCGTGGCAGATAACGGCTACGGCTGGATCTTTCCTCACAAGGGATACTACTCTGTGGGCATCGGTGGCCTGGCCTCCCGCCTCTGCCATCCGCGCACTGTGATGAAGGAATTCCTGAAGCAGAACGGCTTTCCGGATGGCCAGAGGCTTCACGGTCACACTATACCGCAGGGAGGGAACCGCAGGATAATTGCAAAAGGAAGAGTGCTGCTTGCCGGGGATGCAGCAGGCTATGTGGATGCTTTTACTGGTGAGGGGATATATTACGCCATTCGCTCCGGACAGATTGCAGCAAGGGTCATTGCAGATGTGCCTGCCCCTCAGGCTGCGAAAGCCTATCAGTCCTGCTGTGATAAGGACTTCGGAGAGGAGCTCTGGTATGCCCTTATATTCTCAAAAATCATGCACAGTTATCCAGATATGTTCCTGCGCATCCTGGCCTGCCAGGAAGATGTCCTTGATCGCTACATTGAGATTGCTGCAGCCAAAAGATCTTACCGGGACTTCGTGCGCTGGCTGGTGCCGAGGCTTCCGCTCAATCTGCTGCGAGCCCTCTAGCAGGATTGCAATGATGGAAAAAGTTCTCAGGTGAAGACCTCTCCAGTCCTCACCTTGCCGGATTTCTCGACCGGCGTCACGAAGATCCTGCCGTCTCCGAATTTTCCGGTGCGTCCTGCGTCGCAGATTGTCTTCATGGCTGAATCGACGTCTTCGTCCTGGATGTAAAGCTCCAGCTTGAGCTTGGGAAGGAGATCGACCTCCATGGTTCCGCCTCGATACTGGAGCTTGATGCCCTTCTGCTCGCCCCGTCCCAGGACGTCCATCACCGTCATGGCAATGAAGCCCTTCTCTTCCAGGGCCTTCTTGATCTGCTCCAGTCGCTCAGGCCGTATTATCGCCTCGATCTTTTTCATCAGTTACCACCTTCAGGCATACGCCTTCTCGCCGTGCTGGGCGATATCCAGTCCCACATATTCCTCATCTTCCGTGACTCTCAGACCCATGACGGAGTCCACGATTTTAGCCAGGATGTATGTCAGCACGAAGGCGTAGATCACAGATGCGCCTGCAGCCATGATCTGCACTGCGAACTGATGAAAGTTGCCATAGAGGAGGCCGGTATAGTTGTTGACCGAGGCGGTGGCAAAGATGCCCGTGGCTATAGCGCCCCACAGGCCGCCCATGCCGTGCACAGCCCAGGCGTCGCAGCTCTCATCCAGGCCGCGTCCTACGCGAAGGAGCAGCATGCTGTAGCAGAGGATGCCGGCAATGCCGCCGATGGCAATTGCCGAGAGGTTGTCCACATAGCCCGCAGCAGGGGTTATAGCTACAAGGCCAGCTATGCCGCCGCTCACCATTCCCAGAGCGCTTGGCTTTCCTTTGTACCAGGAGGCAAGAAGCCAGGTCAATGCGCCTGCGGCGGCTGATGTATTTGTAACGACGAAGGCCGAGGCTGCGAGGCCGTTCGCTGCCAGGGCACTGCCGGAGTTGAAGCCGAACCATCCAAACCACAGGAGTCCGGCGCCTATCATGGCCATGGGGATGTTGTGAGGCTCCATGACATAGGAGCCGAAGCCAATCCTTTTGCCTATGACCAGGGCAATAGCCAGCGCCGAGAAGCCGGAGCTGATGTGCACCACAGTTCCGCCAGCGAAGTCCAGAGCGCCCATCTGTGCCGACCAGCCGCCAGCCCAGACCCAGTGGGCCAGGGGGTCATAGACGAGCGTGGTCCAGAGCAGAGCCAGAACGATGAAGGAGCTGAGCTTGACCCTTTCTGCCACGGCTGAGGTCAGGATGGCGAGCGTCACGGCTGCGAATACCAGTTGGAAGGCCATGTAGATCAGGTGCGGAATGTTTCCCGCAAGCGGCGCTGACTCGACGCCCACACCTGAGAGGCCCACATAGTTCAGGCCGCCAATGATGCCGTTAATATCATTTCCGAAGGCCAGGCTGTAGCCGAAGAGCACCCACTGGATGCTGGCTAATGCAAAAGCCAGGAAGGAGAGGCCGATCATCGAGACCACGGTCTTGCTCCTCACCAGGCCTCCGTAGAACAGGCCAACGCCTGGCGTCATGAGCATTACCAGTGCTGTAGATGCCAGTACCCATGCTGTGTCACCACTGTTTATTTCCATGCTGCATCACTCTCAAATAAATATGAATGCGAAACTTATCTAATTTTGTACTAGCCTCCGGACAATTGCTGTGGGTTTCTGTCCGATGGTCGCTGGAGCAATCCTGGCCAGGGAGATTAAAAAGAGTATTTGATACAAATTCCGAAAAGCTATGAACGATTCATATCTGTTCATAGATGTGCATAATTTGCGGTTTTCTCTTTTGGGGCTGCCTGTTTAAATAATTTTTTAAGGTATTGTCCCATTTTCGCTTAAATTGAGAGAGAATGTATGAATCGCAAAAAGGTAATTAGATTATTAAGCGTTATCAATAATAATTTTGTGAGAAAATTGGTCGCGTTGAATAGAACAAGACCTCTATGCAGTATTAAATGTCTCAAGTGAAGCACTTGATCCACATATCAGAAGGTGCGGTTCAGGGAGGTATTGCGATCTTTATCGAAGACGCATAGATAGTGAAATGGGGTATCGGTGAGGGGATTGAAACGGGACATCTACTTGAGCAATTCTGACAGCTTTTGACGTACCTCTTCTGCATTCGGGCTTTCGATTTCCTCGAAAATCTCTAATGCGGATTTGGTTCTTTCTATCGCTAGTTCTCGCTCGCCAAGCTTGTCCAACCCAAGGCCAATATTGAATAGCCCAATTGCTTCGATTTCTCGGCCCCCGATTTCACGTTGGATGCCCAGGGCCTGTTCGGAAAACTGAACAGCCTTGTTGTAATCTCCCAACGATAAGTAGTCATCGCTAATATTAATGAGCGTTGCGGCTTCTCCTTCCCGGTCCCCGATGTCACGCTGGATAACCAATCCCTGTTCGGAAACCTGAATGGCTTTGCGGTAATCACCCAAAGATAAGTAGGCATTGCCGAAGCTAACGAGTGCATAGCCTTCGCTTCACATGGCGCGGAAGACCCCACGGCTGCACTC
>CABMDX010000376.1 GCA_902385025.1 uncultured archaeon
GGAAGCTCTCCTGTCCCTTGGAGAGGTTCGCAGACCACAGGCCGAGCCATGTCGGATAGGCCAGGCCGCTTCCGAGGCCGTAGATTATCTCCGCCAGATAGACCTGATAGATGCTGTGCGCTGTGACGTAGATTATCGGGACGAGGGCCATGAGAAGCGTCCCCAGGAGCAGCCACCTGGCCTTACTGCTTTGACGGTCCACGTAGTTCCCGAAGGGCAGTTGCACCAGCGACTTGGTGAACAGGAAGAGAGCGCTCGCCATGCCTGCGGTGAGCATCGTCCCTCCGCTCACGCCGCCATCGTTTATGTAAATGGCAAGTATTGGCTGAATCAGCCCGAATCCCGTGAGTACGAATATGTCCGAGAGCATCAGCAGCTTCATTGTGCGGTTCATCATAGCGAGTTCACCCCCGATATTTTATTTGGGTTTATAGAGTGTTATTTATAATTCGATACAACTGAAGCGATATCCCTTTGGCAAGATGAAAGTGAGGACGATAATGAAACGAAACATCGGATTTCGCTTCTACATTGCCGCACTGGGGATAATCAAATGGCTTAAGCTAAAAGAAGGTCCGTTCTAAGCCGGATTTTATTGTGATGCAGAAAACAATAATGCTTAGCTCCATCGACTATCTTTAAGGTTGATATTCTATATAAACATATCTGCACCTGATCCCATGCTAATCGATAGCATGCGATGCAAAAAAATAAGATTTGAAATTTGCCAATAAAGAGGATTTCACCCGATCGGCAAAACCGATCAGGTAATCCTCGCAACAGCCGAGACCTCGTCCCCCGGCTTGACGTTCATGATCCGCACGCCTTGCGTGGATCGGCCCTGCACACGAATATCGCTCGTCGGAATGCGGATGACCACCCCTTCCTTGGTTGTTACAAGCAGCTCATCATCCTCGGAGACCGTTGTGGTGCAGCAGACGAACCCCTTCTTGGCATCGATGTTCTTCACGCCTTTGCCGCCCCTCTTTTGCTGCGGATACTCTTCCAGCTCAGTCCTCTTGCCATATCCCTGATTAGTGATGGTGAGCAGTGTGGAGCTGGTGCCGGCCTTGATCACATCCATGCTGATCAGTTCGTCTCCCATGTTGAGGCTGATCGCTTTTACGCCCATGGTGCCGCGATTGGAGGCGCGCACGTCCGTCTCCTTGAACCTGATGGCTTTGCCGAACTTCGTGGCCACCAGAAGCTCCTTGCTCCCGTCCGTAAGCTTTGCAGACACAAGGCTGTCGCCCTTCAGGTTTACGGCCTTGATGCCGCCTTTGCGCGGATTGCTGAAAGCCTGCAGAGGCATCTTCACGATACTGCCGCTGCGCGTCACGAGCACTATGAACCCGGAATCGAAGTTTTTCACTGGTATTGCGCCCGTGATCTTCTCATCAGGCTCGAGCTGCAGGAGATTTACAATGGACTTGCCCCGCGTCGCCCTTCCCAGAGACGGAACCTCATAGACCTTAAGCCAGTGGGCTTTTCCTTTGTCAGTGAAGAATAGCAAATAGTCCTTGGTGGAGGCTGTGAAGACATCGGTCACAAACTCCTCGCTCTTGGTCTCAGCTCCAATGACTCCGCGGCCTCCGCGCCGCTGCATGCGGTAAGCCGAAAGAGGCTGGCGCTTGATGTACCCGGAGCTGGTGATGGTCACGGCCACCTCCTCTTCCTGGATGAGGTCCTCCATTCCCACCTCGCCCTCCGCCTCAATGATCTCTGTCCTTCGCTCGTCTCCGTAATCGTTGATGAGCTTCGAGAGCTCTTCTTTGATGATGGAAAGGATCTCCAGGTTGCTGGAAAGGATCTGCCTCAGATGACTGATGAGCTTTTCCAGCTCTGCAGCCTCGGAGACGATCTTCTCCTGCTCGAGGCCCGTGAGGCGCTGCAACCTCATGTCAAGAATGGCCTTTGATTGCTCCTCTGAGAGAAGGAAGGCCTTCATCAGGGCATCCCTGGCCTCGACTGGGGACTGCGCTGCTTTTATTATTCTTATTACTTCGTCGATGTTTTTCAGGGCAATTAGCAGGCCCGCCAGAATGTGAGCTCTCTTCTCAGCCTGATCCAGATCAAACCTGGTGCGCCTCTCAATAACAATGGAGCGATAGTGAATGTACTGCTCAAGTGTCTCCTTCAAAGAGACGGCCTTCGGCAGGCCGTCGATTAAAACCATGTTATTGATGCCGTAGCTGGTCTGGAGCGCAGTATGCTTGTGCAGTTGATTTAATACCACATGAGCATTGAAGCCGCTCTTCACTTCCACTACCAGACGTATGCCGTCTTTGTCCGATTCATCCCTCAGGTCTGATATGCCCTCCAGACGGCCGCCCTTAACCATCTCGGCCATGTCCTCAATCAGCTTCGCCTTATTCACCTGGTAGGGCAGCTCTGTGAAGATGATTTTGGTGCTCCTCGTCCCTTCCTCGATCTCGGACTTGGCCTGCATCATTATGCTTCCCCGGCCGGTCTGATAGGCTGCCTCAATCCCGATCCGCCCTATGATATAAGCGCCAGTGGGAAAATCCGGGCCAGGCATATAGTTCATGAGATCATGAATAGTCGCATCCGGCTGGTCTATGAGGTGCATGATTGCCCTGGCCAGCTCCGTCAGGTTATGGGGCGGGATATTGGTGGCCATGCCAACAGCAATGCCCGTGGAGCCGTTCAATAGCAGGTTTGGCAGTTTTCCCGGCAGCACGGATGGCTCTTTTAGCGAGCCGTCGTAGTTGGGCACAAAGTCCACCGTGTTCTTCTCGATATCGGACAGCATCTCCTCTGCAATCTTGGAGAGGCGCACCTCGGTGTAGCGCATGGCTGCAGCCGGGTCCCCGTCAATGGAGCCAAAGTTGCCCTGGCCATCGATCAGAGGATAGCGCATGGAGAATGTCTGGGCCATGCGCACCATGGTCTCGTAAATTGCCGCATCACCGTGGGGGTGGTACTTACCCATGACGTCACCCACCACGCGCGCGGATTTTTTATAGGGCTGATCATGGGTCATGCCCTGCTCGTACATGGCATAGAGGATGCGCCGATGAACCGGCTTCAGACCGTCACGCCCATCCGGCAGGGCTCTGCTCACGATCACGCTCATTGCATAATCAATGTAGGAGGACTTCATCTCCTCAGTGATATTTACCTGTACTTCCGTCAAAAGCCACCTCAGACATCAAGGTTCTTTACATACTTGGCATGCTTTTCTATGAATTCCCGTCTGGGTTCCACGCGATCGCCCATGAGGATGGTAAATACGTGGTCCGCCTCCACAGCATCCTCCAGAGTGACTTTGAGCATGGTCCTCTTTTCTGGGTCCATCGTCGTGTCCCATAACTGCTCGGGGTTCATCTCTCCGAGGCCCTTGTACCTCTGGATGGCGGGCTTGGCCACGGACTTTATCATCTGGTTGAGCTGCTCGTCCGAATAGGCATAATTGACCTGCTTTCCCTTCTTGACCTGGTAGAGGGGCGGCTGGGCGATGAATATGTAGCCGGCCTCAATGAGGGGCTTCATGTAGCGGTAAAAGAAGGTCAGAAGAAGGGTGCGAATGTGCGAGCCGTCCACATCGGCATCGGTCATTATCACCACCTTATGATACCTGGCCTTGGAGATGTCAAAATAGTCGCCTATGCCCGTGCCAAAGGCAACAATCATATTGCGGATCTCGCTGTTCTTGAGGATCTTGTCGAGCCTTGCCCTCTCCACGTTGAGGATCTTGCCGCGCAGGGGAAGTATGGCCTGGAAGTGGCGGTTGCGGCCCTGTTTTGCTGAACCACCAGCCGACTCGCCCTCGACGATATAAATCTCGCATTTTGTGGGGTCATTATTGGAACAATCCGCCAATTTGCCCGGAAGCCCACCCGAGCCCAGGGCATTCTTGCGTCTGGTCAATTCCTTGGCCTTGCGGGCAGCCTCGCGTGCTCGCAGAGCCTCAGCCGCCTTCTCCACGAGGGTCGCGGCCCCCAGCGGAGTTTCCTCGAACTACTCCGCC
>CABMDX010000377.1 GCA_902385025.1 uncultured archaeon
GCCTGATTGGGCTACCTTTTTATCCTCCTGGCTCCACATCCCAGCTCATGGTAAAAGAAGTTCATGCCTCTCATATCCTTTGCAAGACCGAGAAGAAGGCCAGAGAGGTTCAAGAGAAGATGGCGGCAGGCCAGAGCTTTTCCGAAATGGCCCGCAAATACTCTCAATGCCCTTCTGGCAAGAGTGGCGGAGACCTGGGATGGTTTGGAAAGGGTCAGATGGTGCCTGAGTTTGAAAAGGCAGCCTTTGAAGGCGAGAAAGGAAAGATCCTGGGGCCTGTAAAAACCCAGTTCGGCTATCACCTGATCGAGGTTATGGATCGAAAATAGAATTAAAATAAATTCTTTTTGTTGCATTCACTCTTTTTGCATCTTCTGAATATCTGGCCCGGCAGTCAACAGTTCCTCATGGCCTAGGGTCAGATTGCCCCAGTAAATGTCCTCTTTTGAGCTGGCGAGTGCTGCTGAGACGTTATTCATCTCAATCGTGAGGTTGTCGTTGAACTTAAGCGCCATCGGTCTATATTTTGAGTACTTCTCCTCGAATGCTCTCCATGTGCTGTTCAGGTTCCCGAAGCTGTCTATTGCCTCATCCCTTTGCCCCTGGCCAGAGTACTGCAAGGCCAGTGAATATGAATCGTTAAGTCCCCCCACATCCTCCAGGAAGATGTTCTTGGTCATGACAAAGCTGGCAATGCTTCCCACGACTGCCAGGAGCAGGGCAATTGCTATGAAGGCCGCCATAAGATTCCTGTCCTTGCGCTTAACCTTCTCGCAACTGTTCCAGCCAAGCAGCGTATACACTCCGCAGCTAGCCGTTCCAGCCTGCAGCAGCATCACTCCCGCAATCAGGAAAAGCGGAATTTGCCATTCCTCTGCCACCCAGAAGATGGCCACAAGGACGCAAAACTCTGCCAGGAGCACTCTCATCAGCCGATCCATAATGCCCAGATTCTTCATGAGGACAAGTTGCCGCCTTCAGAGATTATAAGGCTTTGCGGCCTCAAGGCTGCCAAAGAGATAGCTATAATCGATTTGCCTCTTGCGAATCTTCCTTTCGCGAATCATCTGTCTTTTGCGGGCCCTTGAGCGCAGCCATCTTCAGGCTTATGTGATCAAGTCGGGATCGCAGAATTGCCAATTCTCTCTCCATCAGCTCCATCTCCTGGCGACGGGAGTCTTCTCCCGGATTTTCGGTCCCTTTTGTACCCCTCAGGACAAAGCTGCCTCCTTCAATTCGAAGGCCAGTCCCATAGACCAGGGCGGTAGCCACCTTTTTCCTCGCATTCATCAAATCGTTCCAGACGGCCTTGCGAGAAATGCCCATAAAAAATGCAGCCTCTTCCTGGTCAAGGTCCAGGAGGTCCACCAGCCGCACTGTCTCCAGCTCTTCAAGTGTTATGGAGATTGCATCAATTGCATTTGCGCCTTCCGCCAAAAAACATCGGACTGGCGGAACCTCTGATATCCAGCGCCGACATTTTCGCCTTCCTCTGCAGGGACACATGACAATTGCTATGCAAAAGCCATATTTCAATGTTGCCCAGCAGAAATATTTAAGTATATTCTCTCATAAGTTACTTGGCATCGACTCCAGGGTGAATAGATTCGCTGGCATTGTAAAATCCGCATATCGAGGGATTTGGCCCTGGCAGGGGTTTTGCCTCAGGGCGTCATTTATGACTCGCGCTTTGAGCCGTTTCGCTTGATGAGGAAACGAGCTTCCTGGAAGCGGCAGCCCATGCTTGAAAATGATTTGATGTCAATAATAGTTCAAATAGAAAAGCCGGGGTCTGGAGCGGCACGAATTCATAATGATAATTAATTATCTTTTATTGTTCATGCGGGAGATATCGCGATTTAAGTTGTCCATAGCCAGCGGGAAGGGCGGCACTGGCAAGACCCTGGTGGCCACCAGCCTGGCTGCATCTTTAGCCCCAACAAAAAGGTCGCGATTGTAGATTGCGATGTTGAGGTGCCCAATGTCAATCTTTTTTCCCAAAAATGCCGGGATTGGAGGAAAAAGAATGCACCGTATTCGTACCGGTCGTCGATGAGGAGAAATGCACTCACTGCGGCCTGTGCTCCAAGACCTGCGCTTTTCATGCGCTGGAAGCCTCCTATCACTACATATAGTTCCTCGACTCCCATGACCCTCTGAGCATGCCGGATAGTATTGATTATGCCCGCATGAGAACAGCCCGTGATAACAACCAGTCCTTTGCCCTCAATATTTACCACCAGGGCCCGGTCATCTGAAATGGTATCCGGGCGATATTGGTTGTCTTTGATCGTCCAGAAGCCTTCCAATTTCTCGAATGGCACGATGCGCTGCACCTCTCCCGTAGTCGAGACATTCTTCGCTAAAGCGACAGGCTCCAAAGGTTCGAGCATAACTGCCCCAGCATCCTCGACCTGAGCACGGTTGAAAGGAAGTCCTATGAAATTCAGGAAAGGCAGAGCTTTCAGCTTGGGAGCGAAGATCTCAGGATGAGCCAGCACAGGTACTTTGCGGTTCATGCGCATCAAAATTCCCATCAGGCCACCAGTATGATCGTAATGACCATGGCTTAAAAAGATGAGATCAACGTCGTCAAGATCTAGATTCAGTATATCGATATTATGCAGTGTTACCTCTTGCGAGGCGCCTGTATCCATGAGAATATTAATTCTGTCTGATCCCAGGTCCAGCTCCATGATAGTGCAGAGTTCGTGCTGGGACCACATATTTGCATTGGTCTGGCAAGCCGAATTTTCCTCCACTACTCGGAGATTCAGTCTTAAATAAACAGACCTTGATGCGATCGCAAGGAGCTTAAATTTATGGCATCGGTTTAGGCAAGCTAAAAAATTAATTAATAAATATTGTAGGTATATATAGAATCATTCGAAAAGGCTTTTTATGCCCTTTGCAAAAGCTTTAAATATAAAGTCGCATATTGGCATAAATAAGGAATTCAAAAGAAAGCGAGGTTCTCTATGAAAATATGTATTACAGCAAGTGCATCCGGCCTGGATGCACCTCTAGACCCCAGGTTTGGAAGATGTTCTTTTTTCGTAATTGTTGACGTAGATAGCATGAATGAGAACTCAATCTCTAACATAAATGCGGGAGATTCCGGTGGCGTGGGGATACAAGCGGCCCAGACCATCGCCCAATCAGGCGTTTCGGCTTTGATCACCGGAAACATTGGACCTAATGTCCTGCAAACTCTAACTGCCGCCAATATCGAGGTTTATCAGCAGCAAGGGAGGACCGTTCGGGATGCAGTGGACAAATTCAAACTGGGAGAGCTTACGAAGATCTCCAGCCCCACCAGGCCGGTCCATGCTGGCATGGGTCGGGGAAGAGGAATGGGTGGCGGATTCGGGTCTGGCCGTTGCCAGGGCCAGGGAGCTGGAAAAGGCGGTGGCCAGGGATCAGGAATTGGCGGGGGCAAAGGGGGTCGAGGACAATGAAGGTCTGCATATCTACAATGGGCAACAGCGGCATGGAAGAAGCCCTGTGCCAGCACTTTGGCCGGGCTCCTTCATTTACCGTGGTAGATCTGGAAACTGGAACGGTCCAAGTCCTGACCAACACAAGTGAGCACATGGGCGGAAGCGGCCTGCCAGTGGACCAGCTCAAAGACCAGGGATTTCAGGTCATGATTGTGGGTGGTCTGGGGCCCAGGGCGGTCCAAAACTTTGCTGGGCAGGGGGTAGAAGTTTTCATCGGTGCAACAGGCACGGTCAAGGATGCCATAAAGGACTGGAGAGAAGGTCTCCTGAAAGAGGCCAGCTCTGACAACGCCTGCAAAGAGCATAGACATTAGAAAAAAGGCATACGGCTTGAATGTTGATCGGTAGGCTATCTACTCTGGAATCTGGCTGCCATGAGTGCTGGGCTTATGCCCGGCCAAGAACTGCATTATCTATAACGATTATACAGATAGTTTGCTGCGGGTAAGACTGCAGCCAAATAAGCTCTTAGAACGGAATGACCCGCTTAATTGCGAAGCCTTCGGCGAATGCAGACTCTAAAATAGCCTCGTTTCAATTCTTATCTGGCTGGGCAAGAACAGCATGTATTGAATCGTTGTCTAAGATGGCTATCGAATAGCAGAAACCAGGATAAAAGACTCCGCTTCCATGGAAGTGGGGCTTCTCGCTTCGTCATTCGCAATCATGCAAGTAATAATTTATGGAACAAAATTCATGAACTTGGCCAGCATCCTTCAGGCGAATCGTGGTTTCCTGAAGGATCGGCTATCCAATTTGATGGTGGCACTGAAAGCGACACCTCAGTTCTTTGACAGAATCTCATTCTTCTTGAAACCGTATTCTTCTTGACTGATTGAACCCGCGTCTATCATTTCTTTGAGAGATGCCAGCCTTTGGATTTTGTCTTTTATTTCTTTCAGACACTCTGGCTTTTCCAAATCTTCCATTTTTTGAGGCAAAATATAACGCCTATCGCTTGATCCCCATACATCTGGAGCAACGGCTCTTAGTGTTCCAAGGAGCCATGTAAGGTCCATATTTGATTCGTCCATTACGATTTTCACAGCATTCAGCCCCCGATTAGCATCAATATTGCTCTTCAAAGTTAAAAAAACTTTTGCTTGTAGGCAAAACTGAAACTTGGAACATCGGAAAGTTGCTCACGGGCATAGATTTATCTTTATCACAATGCACCTCAATCCCGCTCTGTGGCGCGTCGCAGCAGATTGGTGTATAGGCCGATGGTGCGAAATAATTGCAGAGGATTACGCAGAATCGAAGTATATTTGAATAGGACGGCCTTTGTATCCCTCATGCGGCATATACTGCTGCAGGCAGCGAACTCATAGATAAGCACTGGTGATTTCTAAATGAAATACGTTCTTCACCCCAAGTCAGAGATCGATAATAGAGTAAAAATCCTGCAGTCTCAGATGGACGATATGGATGGAGCAATTCTTTTCCATGCCGTGGATATGTGCTACTTTTCCGGCACGGCTCAAGATGGGCTTGTCTATATTCCAAGAGATGGCGAGCCGGTAGTTATGATTCGCAGAAGCCTGGAGAGGGCCCAGGAGGAGTCGCCTCTCGATGTCCTGCCGCTCAAGAACATGAGAAACCTGAAATCCGATCTTGGGATACCGGCTGGAGCCTCGATCGGCCTGGAGATGGATGTGCTCCCATGCAGCTTCTATTTTCGATTGGCAACGGCACTTGGAGATGCCAGGTTCCTGGATATTGCAGAAAGGATCAAGCACATTCGTTCGGTGAAGTCCGATTTTGAACTGGGCTTGATCCGGGAGGCGGCCAGGATCCTGGATGCCGGTTTCGCATCCGTTCCCGATTACATGAAAGAGGGGATGACAGAGGTGGATCTTATCTGCCGTCTGGAGTCGGTCATGCGCTCTATCGGCCACCAGGGCTCCCTGCGCTTTCGCAGATTCAATAGCATTGTTCCTCTGGGCCATATTATGTCCGGTCCGGAAGCAGCCTTCCCGAGCTTCCTGGCATCTCCTACTGGCGGAAGGGGCACCTCTCTTGTCTTTCCTCAGGGGGCGGGCTTTCGAAAGATAAAGAGAAATGAGCCGGTGTTTGTGGACTCTGTTGGGATTTACAACGGATACATCGCCGATGCCACCAGAATTTTCTCCATTGGCAAGCTCGACCGCATGCTCGAGGATGCCTATTTGGCAGCCTGCCAGATTGAAGAGACTGTGGTCAAAGATATGCTGCCAGGCCACAGCGGCAAGGATCTCTACGAGCTCTCAGAGGCAAAAGGGACGGGCCTAGGCTATGGAGATTATCTGGGTGGAACCAGAGGCAATAAATGCGGCTTTGTGGGCCACGGCGTGGGGCTGGAGCTGGATGAATACCCAGTGATAGGCCCTTTGGATCACGTTATTAAAAGCAACATGACTATTGCCGTGGAGCCCAAGATCATATATCCGGATAAAGGTGTGCTGGGAATCGAAGACACCTACCTGATCACAGCCAATGGCGCCAGGAGGTTGACCGATATGCCAAGAGAGATCTGGAAGGTGTAATCACGCCTATACTTTGTTGATTATTTTTTTATTTATATAGGAGAAATGCCAGATGCATCTTTCTCTGCCTTTGCATATCCTCTCGGCTCTCTGGAATTCTATCTCGCCCGCTCCCTCTTCATGGAACTCAGAAGCCCATACCGAGTTTTCTGTCCTGCAGATGATCTCGCTGACTCTTTCTGAGAGCTCCTCTCTACCTGATTTCACCATCAGATCGTGCCAGGGGCATTTGCTGATGATAACATCAAAGCCATTCTCATGCACCTTCATTTCATATTCGAAGCCTTCCATTGCGAGCCTGGCCCTGATAGCTTTTGCCAGATCATGCAGGCCGGCTCCCAGATTCATCATGGCCTTGATAGATCTGGCCTGGATCTTCGGCAAAACCTTCCATACGGCTTCGTCCCTCTCCAGTGCTGCCTCAAAACCGAATCTCTCCTCCACGAGCATGAACCATAATCCATCCACTGCGGTAAAGGAGCGGCGGAAATAATCCGCCTTTTGCGACTCTGTCAAATCAATCATTTCCGCACTTCACTTGGAGGCTGATATCTTCTTGCCTCTTCTTTTGGCTTTTAAAATCACTTTGCACGACTCCAGGGACCGGTGGCATTTTTCTGCCAGTTCCCTCGTCTCTGCTGCCCTGGATTCGCCTCTCGCCTCCATGTCACGGTATGCGGCAGAATAGATCCTGAAGGCCTTCTTGTAGGCCTTCATTGCCACTTTGCAGCATTCCTCTTTGTCTTCCACCTCGGCCAGAGCGACATAGGCATAGGCCAAATCCCTCAATATCTCGGCATGCTCCAGGGGTGCCTTATCCAGAGTGTAGTACTTTTGGGCAGATGAGTAGGCTGAAATTGCCTTCCTGCAATTGGTGGCTCTGTCTTCTACCTCTGATAGCGTGATGAAGCTATAGCCCAAATTCTTCAATGCGTCGGCATGCTCCGCCGGGTTGATCTTCTCATAGATTGATAGAGCCCGAGCGCATGCATCGATAGCTTTGCAGCAGTTTTCTTTTTTATCTTTCACTTCCGCCAGAGCCGAATACGCCGTCCAGAGAAGCATCTGTGCCTCAGCATAATCCAGAGGATGTTCTCTGGCAGAATAGAATCGCAAGGATTCACCTGCGGCCACCACCGCATCCTGACAATAGCTGGCCTTGGATTCGATTGAGCTTTCACTATCCGCCAGCATGCTGCAGGTGATGGCCAGATCCAACTGGCAGGAGGCATATTGCAGTGGCCTAGTGTCTGCAGTATAAGCCCGGAGCCTTTTTGAACAGGCCTCCAGGGCAAGCTGGCAGTTTTCTGCCCGATATTCGATCTCAGCTATTGTTAGATACGCGAGCCATAACGTCCCGAGGGCCTCGGCCCAGTCCTCTGGCGAGTCTTTCAGGGAGAATATCTTCAGCGCATCCTCTGCGACTCGAATGGCTCTCATGCAATTCTCGATACGATCCTCGCTCTGGGACAGCATCAAATAAGTATTTCCAAGGTTGTTTTGGATGGTGGCATGCTGCCTTGGGAACTCGCTTCGGGAATAGATTTGCAGAGCATTTTTGTAGGCTTCCAGGGCGAGCCTGCTGTTTTCGCTGCTCTCCTCCTCTTCCGCCATGGCAAGGTAAGCGTTTCCCAGATTGTTCATGCTCGCAGCATAAGCCTGAGGCTGAACCTCCGGCCTTCTGACCTGGAGGGCATCGCGGCATGCCTGGATGGCATGTCTGCGATTTTCAGCCGAATCCTCTGCTTCCGAGAGGCAGAGAAATGCCACAGCAAGGTTATTTTTCACCGCCGCGTACCGTTCTGGGAAGTGCTCAAGGCTGTAAACCTGCAGAGCCGCGTCATATGCTGAGATTGCCTGTTTGCAGTTGCTTTTCCGATCCATTGCCTCAGCCACAGCCAAATATGCGCTGCCGAGGTTCATGCAGGCATCGGCAAATAGCCTGGGATGGTCCTTCTGGCTGAAGACTCGCAGAGATTCTCTGGCAGAGGCCACAGCCCTCTTGCTGTTTTCCGATCTATTCTCCAGCTCCGAGAGCTTTCTGTA
>CABMDX010000378.1 GCA_902385025.1 uncultured archaeon
ATATCATGGGAAGCATCATCGGATATGCCTGGGCACGGCTTTATGTCTCGCGACTCCTAGCCCGACAAGATCAATGGAAAAGAAAGCCGGTTCACTGACGCAGGATCGAGACGGAAGATCTTTTACGATAGGAATATAGAAGCAGTCTATTGTGACAGAGCAAACCCATGCGCCCTTTCATCTCGTCTCGGGCTTTGCCCCTGCGGGGTCCCAGCCTCAGGCCATCGAGGCTCTCGTCTCAGGAATGAGGTCCGGCCAGCCCTGCCAGACGCTTCTTGGGGTAACTGGCTCAGGAAAAACGTACACCGTTGCCAATGTCATCGAAAATCTCCAGAAGCCAACCCTTGTTATCGCCCATAACAAGACGCTTGCAGCCCAGCTCTACAATGAGTTCAAGGAATTCTTTCCAGAGAACCGTGTGGAGTACTTCGTCTCTTACTATGACTACTATCAACCTGAGTCCTATATCCCATCCAAGGACCAGTACATCGAGAAGGACTCCCATATCAACCCCAAGATTGAGCAGATGAGGCTCGCGACCACAGCATCACTTCTTTCCCGCAAGGATGTGATCGTGGTGGCCTCGGTCTCCTGCATCTATGGACTAGGAAATCCAGAGAACTTTCAAAGGATGGGCTTCGAGCTGAAGGTTGGAGACAAAATATCCAGAAAGGAGATCCTCGGAAGGCTGGTGGACATACTTTTCGAGAGGAACGACATCGATCCTGCTCCCGGCCGCTTCCGGGTAAAGGGTGATACCATAGATCTTGTGCCGGGCTACTTTAACAACATCATCAGAATTGAGCTGTTTGGAGATGAGGTGGAGAGGATCTCTGAGGTTGACCGGCAGACCGGCGCCCGGCTGGAGGAGATGAACTACTTCTTCATCTACCCGGCCAGGCATTATGTAATACCAGAGGAAGAGCAAAAAGCAGCTATAGACACCATCCTTCGAGAGCTGGAGGAGACGCTGCCGGGCCTTGGAATGATTGAGGCGCACAGGCTCCGCCAGCGCACGCTCCATGACATAGAGATGATCCAGGAAACCGGAAGCTGTAAAGGCATCGAGAACTATTCTCGCCACTTCGACCAGAGGCAGCCTGGCGAGCCGCCCTATTGCCTGCTTGATTATTTTCCGAGTGACTTCCTGCTTGTAATTGACGAAAGCCACCAGACCCTGCCGCAGCTCCGGGCCATGTATATCGGAGACCGATCCCGCAAAAAGAGCCTGGTGGACTATGGCTTCCGATTGCCCAGCAGCTACGACAACCGCCCCCTGCGCTTTGAGGAGTTCGAGAGATTCATGGATAATGTAATTTTCGTGTCTGCGACTCCCGGAGACTATGAGCTGGAGCATTCGTCGCCTCCGATCGAGCAGATCATTCGCCCAACAGGCCTGCTGGATCCAGAGGTAGAGGTGCGGCCCATAGATGGCCAGATCAGAGATGTCATGCAGGAGATTGGCAAGGTTGTATTGCGGGGCGACCGGGCACTGGTGACTACCCTGACCAAGCGCCTGGCAGAGGAGCTGACCGATTTCCTGAGCAGGCATGACATTCGAGCTCGGTACCTTCACTCCGAGATTCAGCCCCTCGAGAGAACGGAGATAATTCGTGAGCTTCGCCTGGGAAAGTTCGATGTTCTGGTGGGTATCAATCTCCTGCGAGAGGGGCTCGATATTCCCGAAGTGGGATTCATTGGCATCCTGGACGCCGACAAAGAGGGCTTCCTGAGAGATGAGAAGAGCCTCATCCAGACTATTGGCCGTGCCTCCAGGAATGCGAACTCAAGAGTGATCCTCTATGCGGATAATATGACCGGCTCCATCCGATCGGCCATGGAAAAGACAGAGCGTCGCCGCGCGCTGCAACTGGCCTACAACCAGGAGAATGGAATTGTGCCCAAGACCATCAAGAAACCCATACGCGAAAAGGTGGTGGAGATCACCGATACAAGGCACATTCCAAAATCGGATATCCCGAATGTAATCATCGAGATGCAGGCCCAGATGTATGAGGCAGCAGAGAGACTGGAGTTTGAGAAGGCCATACAACTCAGGGATGCCGTCCGAAGACTGGAAAAAGAAATTAAGGCATAATGCCCGGCCAATAGTCCTTCCCTTTTTTCAGATGCAGGCCCGAAAAAATTGTGAAACCGCTATCTTTAATTCGATAGAATGTAAAATTATAGTTAGAGACAAAATTGACCTGCATTCAGATGCATTAATTGAAAAACCGATCAATGCCCGGGAAAAGAAGATGCAACAACACGTTCTGCTACAGAAAATCTCACAGCTTCGCCTTCATATGAATAGTCTTGAGGAAAATTGCCTGCAAGACCCGAATCTCATCTGCAGAGGGCTCTCTGATGCAGGCCACGAGCTGAAGGCAATTGAGAGCATGGTGGAGAATGATGATTCTCAACAGGAATCGCAGGAAAAGGTAGAGGGTGCACTGCAGCAGTCCAAGGATTTTCTGGACAAGATCATAAATTCCATCAGCGATCCGATATTTGTTAAGGACAGGCAGCATAGATACATCCTGGTCAATGCCGCTGAGCGCCAATTGACAGGCATAGACAAGCAAGATATCATCGGAAAGACATGCTTTGATATATTTCCAGGCGAAAAAGCAGAGGCTTTCTGGAATGAGGATGAAGAGGTCTTCGAGACCGGAAAGGAAAAGATCAGCGAGGTGCTTTTGGAGGTGGCCAATGGACTTCCTCATACCTTTTTGACCAAGAAGACCTTATATAGCGACGAACGCGGCAATGAATATCTGGTAGGAATTTTCAGGGATATCACTGATCTCAAAAAGATAGAAAATGAGCTCAAGAGAAACAGAGATGAGCTGGAGACAAGAGTCCGGGAAAGGATGGTGGAGCTGGAAAAGGCAAACCTGGCTTTAAGGGACACAAGAGACTATCTTGATAAAATTATAAATTCCATCGGCGATCCGATATTTGTAAAAGACAGGCAGCACCGTCTGATTCTGGTCAACGATGCCGCCTGCAAGCTTTTCAGACTTCCACGTGATGAGATCATTGGCAAGACCGCTTATGAGCTTTTTCCCTCTGCAGAGATGGCAGACATATCCTGGCAAAAGGATGAGGAGGTATTTCTTACCGGAATGGAGAACGTCAACGAGGAGACAAATACCTATGCGCCTGGTGTTACTCGCACGGTTCTTGTGAGGAAGGCCCTTTACACTGACAATGCCGGAAATAAGTTTCTGGTTGGAGCGACAACGGATATAACCGGCAGCAAAAAGGTCGAGGAGGCCCTCAGGGAATCGGAGAGGCGCCTGATGGATATCATTGACTTTTTGCCCGATGCCACCTTCGTTATCGACAAGGAGGGCAAGGTCATCGCCTGGAATAGAGCCATCGAGGCGATGACCGGAATCAAGGCGTCGGATATGATCGGTAAGGGAGACTATGAGTACGCTTTGCCTTTTTATGGAACAAGAAGGCCCATTCTCATCGATCTGGTGCTGAGGAGCGATAAAGAGATCGAGAGGAGGTATGAACGCATCGAGGATGGAGGGCGCGCCCTCACAGGCGAGGCTTATATGCCGAATATGAGGGGAGGCGCAGTCTATTTGGTGGGAAGCGCGGCTGTGCTCTACGATTCTGCAGGAAATGTGTTTGGCGCAATAGAGTCCATCAGGGATATAACTGATCGAAAGATAGCAGAAGACCAGCTAAGAGTAGCAAAAGAGGCGGCAGAAGCGGCGGCCAGATCAAAGTCCGAGTTTCTGGCAAATATGAGCCATGAGATACGCACACCGCTCAATGCCGTCCTTGGCCTGACCGGATTGCTTCTCAGTGCCGAACTGACGGATGAGCAGAGGGACTACGTGCAAACAGTGCAAAGCAGCGGAAATTCTCTGCTCTCAGTCATAAACGATATTCTGGATTATTCCAAGATCGAGGGCGGAAAGATGGAGCTGGAGCGCCGTCCATTCGACTTGAGAGAATGCATCGAAGTCGCGCTTAATATGGTGCGTGCCAATGCAACTGAAAAGGGGCTGCAATTAAATTATTTTCTCGACCCACGAGTTCCTATCTCCATCAAGGGAGACGTCACAAGGCTGCGCCAGGTGCTGGTCAATTTACTCAGCAATGCTGTTAAGTTCACGGATGCCGGGTCAGTGGAAATTCGGGCTGAGCTTTGTCCCAATAAAGCGACGGAGCCGTCAGTTGAGCCCGAAAAGGCAGAAGAGATCCATTTTTCCGTAAGGGATTCGGGCATCGGAATCGCTGAAGATAAGCAGGACCGCTTATTTCAATCCTTCAGCCAGATCGACTCCTCAACCACCCGCAAATACGGAGGAACAGGCCTAGGTCTCGTGATCTGTAAGCGCCTCGTCGAGCTGATGGGTGGCAGGATATGGGTGCAAAGCAAGCCGCAAATGGGCTCAACCTTCCACTTTACAATTCAAGCGGAGGCTTTTGTGCCTAGGTCTGAGCCTGCCGAGACTGCTCACGATAAGGTTACGCCTATCAGAAATGTCGTCAGAGCTGAAAGGTCCAGTCCGCTGACAATCCTGCTGGCGGAAGACAACGCAGTCAACCAGAAGGTGGCAATTCAAATGTTGAAGAGGCTTGGCTATAGTGCAGATGTGGTAGCAAACGGACTGGAGGTGCTACAGGCTCTGCGGCATAAGCATTACGACGTAGTTCTCATGGATGTGCAGATGCCAGAGATGGACGGAATCCAGGCGGCTGAAGAGATCCGCAGGCAATGGCCAGCGGGTCCCAGGATTATAGCTATAACGGCCTATGCCCTGGAGGGCGATAGAGAAAGATGCCTGCGATCTGGCATGGATGAGTACATCAGCAAGCCCATACAACTGGAAGAGCTTAAAAGGGTCCTGGACACATGCTGACAACCCGTGTCATAGCCACCTGCGGCCCAAAATCATCCTGCGTCTGCAAGAAAAATTCCATTTTGAATATGGCAGGAAGATCCCCCAATTCCCATCTTCCTGCCAGGCCGGTAAGAATAAGTCCCCACTCTCCTACCCTGCCAATTAGTCTGTTATCGGCGAAGTTAATAACTCTTTTTTTCATGTAGAGGTTATGTAGATCCGATCTAGGTCGTTTGTGAATAAGATAAACGAAAAAGGATTTACTTGATCCCAATTCTCCAGTTCGCTCCAGAGGTCTCAATGTAGAATACCCTTTTGGAGCGAATGCTTTTTCTACAGTTAGATAAATACTCTGAAGTATGAGCAACCGATCATATAGCAAGCTATTGTTTGTCTCACTAGTGCTACTCATTATTTTTTTATTTTTATGCACCCCTACCGGCTTCGGACTTACCGATCTGGATTATCGCCTCGGAAAGCTGAAAAACTCAGTGACCTTTATTTCGGAACAGGGCTTTCACGGCAGGAACTCTGCAGAAATGTCGGTGGACTTCAATGGCAATTACGCCAGGATTTACATCTATCCGGACGAGCCACTGCTGTTTGATGATCTCGATCAACTCAGCATGTGGATAAATCCCATGTCCGGCGATGGAATATTCCAGATCGAGCTCTACCTGGATGGAGATGGGGATGAAAGCTACGACAGCAAGAATTCAGAGGATGCGAGGATACTATCCCTGAAGAGGTCATGGTCTGAAATGGAATTGTCCAACTCGACATGGAATGAGCTGGACGGATTCGATCTAGCTTATGAAAAATATAATGATAAATCCTTTTCCCAGGCAAGCCTGGATGAATGCAAGAACAGGCTATCTGGAAAGAGAATAGTCAAGATCTATATCACTATTTATAAAGACAAAAATTTCTCAGAAGAAAACGCACAAAAGACATCTGCGCTCATTGATTATATAAGAATTGGAGGCGAGATCATAAGCTTTGAGCCGCTGGAGAAGGAGGATGTAAAGGATGGCCCAAAAACAGTCACCTCCGGAGGGCTCATCACCTACATCATAACTTATGCAAACAACGGGCTCTATCCTGCAAAGATCGTTGTATTAGAAAATTACGATCCGCGCACCATCTTTCTCCTGGCAAGTCCCATGCCCGATCCCGGCACTACAAACATCTGGACCTTCAATGATCTGCCTCCCGGTGCGCATGGCCAGATCGTGATCAAGATGAGGTGCCAAAAGCCCAATGTAAAGGCGAATATCCATGGCCAGGTTTCTGGAAAGGGATATACATCAACAAAGGGGGTGCTGTCAACGGATTTCGATAGCTTCCTGATCACCAATAGCGTCTCTATATCCTCTGTGGAATTCAATTTCACGGATTCCGTCACCAGCACCGTCCGGCCTGTAGCAGGCTCCGTCCTGTCATTTGGCGAGCATGGCTATGGCACCTATCATGCCGAGGAGAAGCTTTCTTACACCTCTTCCAGCATATCCGCCATGCGCGATATCTTTGGAGAGAGCCTCCCGACGAGGGTAAACTTTACAGGATGTGCTATCCCAATGAAGGGGAACTGGTCCGCTCGACTGCAGGCCCGAAACAATATTCGTGACATCTACTGGAGCGACAAATACTATGAGGCTGGCCTGCTAAATATCAGCTCTCGCCTGCAGCTTGGGAAAACACTCTCTTATGTGGAGACGGATGCTCAAATTCTGGGAATGGCAGATCGCACTGCCAACTGGAATGGCGGCGCCTATGATCTGAGGCTGGCAGGCAAGTTCGACCTTCAGGGCAAAGCCAGATGGAAATGGTCTACCAAGAGCGTAGATCCGGAGATCCAGGGCCTTGAGTGCTGCGTTCTTCCTGTGGACCCGCCTGAAGGCGAAGGATAAACAAAATGTTCCTCTTTTTTGAAGGGGAGGGAGGAGGGTGCCCTCCCCCGGGAGGAGGCTATGGCGAGACTTGCTCATACGATCTCGCCAAAATACTCTATTTGCTGATCTCTTAAAGCTTTATTTTTTATATACGTGTCATATCAAAGCCATCTGATAAATCCGGCATTTTTCCGAGATCATATCTCTGGCACTGGACACTTCGTCCATAGATCTAGAGGTAAACCGCAAGCCTAAAATCCAAAAAGCCGGGCTTGGTATTATGGCCATGAATGCGGAACGTTTCATAGAGGACGCAATCATTGAGATCAGGCGCGAGGTTCAAGGGCGCGCGATCATTGGGTTATCAGGGGGCGTGGACAGCTCTGTCTGTGCCGTGCTTGCCGAGCGCGCTCTGGGTGACCGGCTGGTTCCAGTTTATGTGGACTCCGGGCTTATGAGGCAGTTTGAGTCGGATCGAATTGAGCAGCTTTTTAAGGGATTCGGACTGGTGCGCGTAAATGCCCATGAAAGGTTTCTCGATGCGCTCAAAGGTGTTACCGATCCCGAAAAGAAGAGGATGGTTGTGGGCGAGACATTCATCCGGGTCTTTGAAGAGGAGGCTCGCAAAATCGGCGGCGACTGTCTTATGCAGGGCACTATCTACCCGGACAGGATAGAGTCGGAAGGTGGAATAAAGGCTCATCACAACGTGGGCGGGCTGCCCCAGTGCATGGAGTTTAAAAGCATTGTCGAGCCTCTGCGCGATCTGTACAAGGATGAAGTGCGCGAGGTTGCCAGAGCCCTCGGCCTTCCCCAGGAGATCAGCGAGAGGATGCCATATCCCGGGCCGGGATTGGCAGTTAGGATTGTGGGCGAGGTCACTCGCGAAAAGCTGGATGTTGTGCGAAAAGCCAATGCCATTGTAGAGGAAGAGGTAATGCAATTTTCTCCCTGGCAGGCCTTTGCTGCGATTCTTGGAATGGCCACCGGTGTCAAAGGCGACAACAGGGTCTATGGCTGGGTTATAGCCGTGCGATCCGTGACCTCTCGCGATGCCATGACGGCAGATGTGATGGAACTGCCCTGGGAAGTCTTAAGGCGTATCTCCAGCCGCATCACTGGCGAAATTCCAACCGTGGCCAGAGTGGTCTATGATCTTACGCCCAAACCGCCAGGGACAATTGAATTCGAGTAAATCAAAAATTATTCAGACAGCAGAGATGGTTTTTGCAGAGGCAGTTTTTGTCTCTGTCACAATTCTTTAAAACAACAAAAAAGCCATATTCCCTAAATCAGGTCCATGAGCGGATAGCTTTTCTCCTTATCATACTCCAGCCTTGCGCGAATGATCTCGCCTTCATAATCTATTTCAACCTCGGCACTTATCATACGCCCTTCCAGCTCGCCATATCCAAAGACATTTTCTTTGAGCATCTGCCGGTTTATTCTCACCTTTACTTCTTTGACATAAGGCTGCAAAGAGATGCTCTTTTGCATGGCCTCCTCAAGGCTTGATGCGGTTCCGATGCTGACTGGAGACCCTACAAACTGATGATAGAGCGCTCCCAGCTTTATGCCGGCCTCGAAGGCGGCTATTTCTCTTTTCGTAGGCATGAAATCACCACCGGACTGATCAGATAAATCAATATGATTGCTGCCAGAAGAGCCGCGGCAAGTGGCAAGTCATTCTTTTGCCAAAAAAGAATTAAAGCTGCAAGAAGCGCCAGCCCCAGCAAACCATAGACTCTTGCATCTCTCAATTTAGGGTAGGAAATGCTGCTTACCATGAGCAGAGCCAGAATTGGCATCAATAGGACTGTGAAGTACGAACTATCGAGGAATACACTGGCAGAGAGTGCAATGCCGGCGGCAGGCACCGGAAGCCCTTCAAAGAAATTGTCCCCTCTGTCTGCTATATTGAATCTGGCCAGGCGCAGAGCTGCACAGGCCAAATAAAAAATGGCTGCGGGCCAGGCCAGAATGGATAGATTGAATGCCAATACTGCAATTAATGACGGGGCTGCTCCAAAGGAGATCAGGTCCGCCAGCGAGTCTAGACTTGCTCCCAGGGGGCTCGAACCCAATTTTCTGGCAAAAAAACCATCCAGTCCGTCAGCAGCCGCGGCCAGAAGCACAAAGAGCACAGCGAGCTCCAAAGAGGCATGACCCCTCTGCTGCGCTGCCAGGAGCATGGCGCACAGCCCCAATGCGGCATTCAGGAGCGTGAAGTAATCCGCCGGACGCATAACCCGCAGGACGTTCATCTGCGCCTCACAGCAATGACAGTCTCTCCGGCCCGGACTTTATCGCCCAAAAGCACTTGCAAGCTATAACTTCTGGGAATTGTTACCTCCACACGGGAACCAAAGCGGATCATGCCTATTCGCTCACCTCGCACTACCCTATCACCGGGGCGAACATAGCAAATAATCTCCCGCACAATGGTTCCGGTTATTTGGCGAATCTCTACATTCCCATCATCGGTCTTTAGCGTAATTCTGTTCTGCTGATTGCTGCTCGCCTGGCACAAAAAAGCAGGAAGATGCCCTCCTTTTTTGTATTCGGTCTTTTGTACCGTCCCGTCCATAGGAGCGCGGTTTACATGCACATCAGACGGTCCCATGAAAACCACGACCAACCCTTCAGAAGCCTGAATGACCCTTCCGTCCGCGGGCGAAACCATGCCCTCGCCATGAGGCAATCGATCCGGGTCACGGTGAAAGAAGAGCATAAAGAAAAAGCCCACTAATGCGATAGCGGATATGTACCAGCTTCCTGCTGCCGCCAGAACCGCAGTCAAAAAGAATGGCACTGAGATCCAGGCATAGGAATTCCTCGCGAGCTTCATGCTGCTTCTCCCTTCTTGGGTCTGATCTCATCTGCCAGCTCATCGATGAGCATCAAAAGCTCAGGCAAGAGAAGAAATATCAGATAAGAGATCGCAAGGAGTGCTATCGTCGAGCCGACCTTTGCAATTATATTGTGTGCAATATTGAAGCTGTCACTTCCAAACCAGCTCCAGCCATATGCCATGAGCACAAAGCCATTCCTAACGATGTTCAAGAGATAGATGGATATCGTCGAGGCAGCCAGAGCCACAAGCTTTCGGCTAGGCGGCGCCTTCACAGAAAGTATGACTCCGGCAAACAGAGCTATGCTTTCAATTGCAGTGCAGGCTAAGATGATCTCCACTGATTTGCCGTTCAGGACCATAATATTCCAGCTCTTCAGCATCACGGGAACAGAGAAGAGTTGAAGCGACCCGGCAGTTATGCTGGTTGTCAATGCAATAAGCGAGGACTGCAGCGGCTCGATCATGGCGAATGGAAAATAGATAATTCCGCAGGTTGCGGCTGCCAGGCTCGCCCAGGAGCAGGCCTCTGAAGAATTGCCCACTCGAAGCAGAGTCCAGGCCATGTAGAGGCAAAGAAGGCCCGCAGCAATAACCAGAGCTACATTGAAGTAATCCTCTAATGCCATGTAATGCCAGGGCTGGCTCAGCCAGAAGAACCCAAAGAACGCCCATCCAGGCACTGCGAGCAGGCTTTTGCCCGTCAATGCCGACGCCAATAGTAATATTAGGCCAATCCATAGAGAATAAGAAATAAGCCAGTCCGGCGTCATCTCATCTAGAAATACCACAGGTTTATTTAGCATTATCTACCTATGGGCAACAAAATGGTTTTTAGGAAGGCCTTTTGGGACAAGTTCGCCGCATGGAACGCATGGGTAAGGTTGATTATGCCTAAGAAAGATTTGATAATTATTTCTGCTGTATTCCTCATTTTGATGGCCGGCATTTTAGCGTGGCCTGCCTTTGCCAGCCAGAAGATCGATTCCGCGCTATCAGAGCGTCTTGCCGGAGAGGATAGCGAGAAAATTCCGATAATTGTCATGCTCAAGAGCGATGAGAATCTGGATTTGTCGAGTCTTAATGTCAAATATAGATATCATATCATTCCGGGCATTGCCGCAGAGGCCTCAAGCCGTACCATAGAACATTTGGCTGGCAGCGAGAGCGTTCAGGCAATTTACCTGGATGAATCTGCCCAAATATTCTCTCCCATCGAGAGCACACCTTCGGATAATTCATCTCAAGGCAGCTCATATTCGAGCAGCTACATTCCTCCCTTCCAGCTCATAAATGCCGATAAGCTCTGGGTGAAGGGGATTGACGGCAGAGGAGTAAATGTCGCAGTAATCGATTCCGGGATAGATAAGAACCACCCGGACCTCATAGGCAAAGTGGTGGCAGAAAAGAACTTCGTGGCGGATGAGATCACGGCAGATGATCTCCTGGGTCACGGGACAATGGTCGCAGGGATCATCGCCGGCTCGGGCGCGGCATCTGGCGGCAAATACAAAGGAATTGCGCCAGGTGCAAACCTGCTCAGTGTCAAGGTCATCAACAGCAAAGGAGATGGCAAGGTCTCGGATATAATCGCCGGAATTGAATGGGCGATTTACAATGGCGCCGATGTCCTGAGTCTGAGCCTGGGTGGCATAAATCTGGGTGAGACAAACCCACCCATTACAATGGCTGCCGATAATGCTGCTGCGGCCGGAGTCGTGGTCTGCGTGGCTGCAGGCAATCGCAATAGTACAGAGGCCGGGGGGCAGGTGGCCACAAGCTCCCAACTGGGCGGCGCAAAGGAGCCCGTTGATTTATCTCAACTTGGCAATTCCAAAAAGAAGGATGTTTTGCTGCTCCTTGTTCCAATAGTCCTTGCCCTGCCGCCCGGGCTGATCGACTCTCCAGGGGATGGAGTGAAGGTCATAACTCTCGGTGCCTCTGATATGCAGGGGCATGTGGCAAGCTTCTCGGGCTCCGGGCCCACAAGGGATGACAGAATCAAGCCGGATGCCGTCTCTCCGGGCGTGGATGTCGTCTCCACAGTGCCGACGGGCCTTGCCAAGCTTGATTATATCGATATTTACTATGCACGTCAATCGGGCACCAGCCTCTCTACGCCTGTTGCTGCAGGCCTTGCAGCTCTGCTTATGCAGGCTGATCGGAACCTTACACCAGCCGGTGTGAAGGCCATCATGACCAATGGCGCGAGAAAGCTCAACAACACCCTGGGAGAGCAATATGAAGAGTATTACCAGGGTGCCGGCCTTCTGGACGCACTGCATTCCTACCAGCTTCTCTTGAAAAACGAGACCATAGGAACTATCCCTGATCAGTGGATTGCAGGCCGATGGGCCTATCTGCCGGCCGGAAAGGGAGTATACGTCGGCCTTGATACCGGCGCTGACCGGCCCCAAAAGAAGCTCTATGCCCTGGCTCCGGGAGATGAAGATTGGAATACTCGCTTCGTCTTCTTTAGTGATGGGAAGATAAAGAATTTGCAAACTTCAGTCACAGGAAAGGTCTCGAACTGGATCAGGCTTCAGGAGCTGCCAAGCGAGGTCGGGGCCAATGATCAGAAGGTTTTTGCCGCATCGCTGACGGTGCCCGAAGACACTCCAGCCGGAACCTATAATGGGACGCTGGAGCTTTCTGCAGATGGGAAAAAAGCCCTCAGCATACCGGTCAGTGCAACCGTTGCCGAGCTCCTCAATATATCCGGGGGAATCGGTAAGAGTGACGGCTCTCTAATCGGAAATGATTGGGATTATTATTATCTGGACATAAATCCTGGAACAGGCAGCTTTGAGGCATCCCTTGACTGGCAGCAGAATGCTAGCCTGGATCTGTTCATGCTCTCTCCCACCAGCGAATATTATTCGGCAAAAGAGAGCGGTCAGGAAGAGACGATAAGCATTGTCAGTCCGTCATCAGGGAGGTGGCTCGTGGCCGTGCGCTGCGAGAACTCGTCTTTAGCTGTAAGCTATAATCTGTTTGTGCAAAGGTCTCAAATTGATACAAATCCCAAGAGATGGAATGTATTGGAAGCGAAGCCCGGCACAAGCTCCGAAATGCGGTTTGAGCTCAAAAACATGGGCCTGCCAATGCATAACCTCAGCTATGCAGGCGTAATTGAGAACATGAGTTCAGAGGATATCTCAGGCACTGTAGAATATAAGCAGACCTGGGAAAAAGACATACTCGTCTCCGAAAGCACCAGACGCATCTCTGCCAGTCTGAAAAGCAGGGATATGAGCAACTCCAGCGAGCTGTTGCTTGTCTTTGAAAATCCTGATGGAGATCCCGTTGATGCAAATCTGGGCAAAGGGGATCTGGGGCCTCTGGAGGTTTCCAGTCCAATGAAAGGAACCTGGAAGGTGAAGGTCTACGGAAACGAAGTTCCAGATGCAGGCCAGTCGTTTGACGTGCTTCTCAAGCAATATGCTGATGACTCCTGGACCTGGATAAATACAAAAGGCCCCAGCGAGATCGAGAGCGGCGCAAATGGATCAATCGATGCAAACCTTACCATTCCAGGGACCACATCCCTCTCCAGAGAGGATGGATTCATAAAGATCTCAGCAGACAATCAGAGCTTTGAGATTCCTGTGAGCGTGAGCATTTCCGGCAGCAAACTGCAGGGATTGACAGGGGAAGAAGATATCGATCGCGACAAAGACGGGCACTTTGAAAGCCTTATCTTGAATTTCGGGGTTAATGTCACAGCCCCGGGAGACTTCAGGCTGGAAGGAGTACTTAGCGACTGCCGTGGAAGCATGATTGAGCTCCTGGACAAATCCTTCCGGCTGATGGAAAGCAAGAGCATAAACGTCAGCATCAATGGAAACGATATCTGGCTAAAAGGAAAGTGCGGGCCGATGAAGATCCAAAATCTAATTCTATATGACAAAAATGGAAACTTCATTGACAGGTATGAATCTGATATAATTATCGACAAAGATCCCAAGCAGTTCCAGCCGCCTGCTGCCTATTTCACAGGCGAATATCTCAACAAAACCACGCAAAGCAGTATTGCTGTAGGTGTCAATATATCTGTGATCGTGCCCGGTAACTATCAGCTCTCCGGAACCCTGGTTGATGAACAGGGAGACGTTCTTGGAGAGACGAGCGTTCA
>CABMDX010000379.1 GCA_902385025.1 uncultured archaeon
GCCCAAGATTCCATATTCGCCATGTAGGGAATAGTGGTTTATTAAGCTTTCGAGGAAATATGAACCAATAGGCTAAATCATCTATGAGGAGCTCCTTCTATTCCCCATATTCGCGGAGTTAAGGTTACTACTATCAGCCAGGGATAGCTGGCCTTTGCATACTTCTCGCTCCCGTCGGTGGAGGCGTTGTCCACCAGAATAACCTCTAAATCAGGATAAGTCTGATCCTGGAGAGAAGAGAGACAGCGATCCAGGTACCGCATTCCATTGAAGTTCAAGATGACAACACTGATCATAGGCATTCTCCTAATATTGCTCATTGGACAAACTCAACAAATTTTGAAGAACGATGCATTTGCTGTACCCGGGCATCCGTTATTTGGGAGCTAGCTCGATAGCGTTATCGCAAGAATCAATGCCCCTATCACCCTCAACCTTGCTTCTGAGAGCGAGGTCTCTCGGATTCCAGGGTAATGCAATCTCGGGATTATGTTTCATATTCTCGTTGCGCTCCCGCATGATGATCGACACTCTTCTTTGGACCCCACGAACATTCATCCGCACCACTCGACCCATTTATTGAACCATAAGCGTCTATGAAGAGACGTTTACCGAAGGTTGTGTCGTCATTCAACGATAAAAACATATGGTACACATGTTCTGCTCTATCCTGTGTTGTTGCCAATTGGGTACGGTTGATTGATATTGATTTCAAAGGGCTGCCGACGCAAGAATTCAACGGAATGCATCGGTAACCGGCTATAGGTATTTATCCGAGGGAGAATGAGCTCTGATTGGGGATACTGGCCAAATGCAAATTTACAGCAATTATCCCGGTGGTCCTAAGTGATTCGATTGGTTGTGGATGGGAGCAGATATCTTGCCAAAAATGGCGTCATGAGCTTTATTGCAACCGTAAATCAATATATTAAACGAGACCTGCAATATGGGACCTGGATAGAGAATAACGAACCCGGTGAGGGCGATTTATCTGCCCTCTCAGAAGAATGCAGGAGTTTTGGATATAGACCAAGGATCAGCATTATAATGCCCACCTGGAATACTGACGAAAAATGGCTCAGGCGGGCAATTGAATCACTCCTTTCACAAGTTTATGACAATTGGGAGCTATGCATTGCAGATGGCAGCTCAGAAAAACCGCATGTTCAGAGAATACTATCCGAATGTGCCTGCAAAGACCCGAGAATCAAGGTTAAGCTATTGAAGGACAATAAAGGAATTGCAGGAAATTCCAACGAGGCCCTATCATTAGCCACAGGAGAATTTGTAGGCTTTCTGGATCATGATGATGAACTTTTGCCATTTGCGCTCTACGAAGTCGCAAAGGTCTTAAATAAATATAATTACTTAGATCTCATTTACTCTGACGAAGACAAGATAGATGGGAAAGGCAAGAGAAGCGAGCCATTTTTTAAACCTGATTGGTCCCCGGACCTGTTTAACTCATGCAATTATATGTGCCATTTCACTTTGATACCAATGAGGATTCTGGAGGAGATTGGCGGATTTGCGGCAGGATATGACGGATCTCAAGATTATGATCTATTTTTAAGAGCAACGGAAAACATAGATAGAGATCGAATTTATCACATCCCGAAGATCCTCTATCATTGGAGAATGATTCCAGGGTCTGCGGCAGCTTCCTGCAATGCAAAACCCTATGCATATATCGCTGCGAAAAAGGCATTAACGGATTCAATGACACGGAGAGGTATCGGGATAAGCGAGGTGGCCGATGGTTCTGGGACCGGGATCTACAGGATCAAGTATTCCTTAATTGACGAGCCCAGGGTATCGATTATCATTGCGAGCCGAGATAATGCAGAAGGCTTGAAAAATTGTATTCAATCAATTTTTAAAAAAACACAGTATGACAACTTCGAGATAGCAATCGTTGACAATAAGGGCCGCAAAGAGGAGACCCAAAAATATTATGGCGATCTCGCAAAGGTTGAGAGAGTAAAGCTATTATATTATGATCATGATTTTAATTATTCCGCTATGAATAATTTTGCGGTGTCCAAAACAAGTTCAGATTATATATTGTTCTTGAATGATCATACGGAGGTAATTTCCGGCGGATGGCTCTCTGCGATGCTGGAACATGCCCAGAGAAAAGAAGTGGGTGCTGTCGGAGGAAAACTGCTGCTGAAGAGTAAGCTCTTCAAGAATGAATCGATCCAACACTGCGGCATGGCTCTGGGTTTAGGAGCACATGGAGTGGCAGGCCATGTTTACTACAAATGGCCAGATATTAATGGCTATATGGGCTTGAATAATATAATAAGAAACTGCTCCGCGGTGACTGCCGCCTGCATGCTGACGAAAAGATCTATCTTCGAGAGAGTTGGCGGGTTCGATGAAGTCAACCTGCCAATGGCTTTTGGGGAAGTGGACTTCTGCCTCAAACTCAGGCGGTGTGGATATTATGTTGTATATACGCCATATGCCCAAATGTATTATCATGAATCATCCGGCAGAGGCCGGGATAATTCACCGGATGCACAAAAAAGGTCCATGGAAGAGGCAAATTATATGAAACGAAAATGGGGAGAAACACTAGACAACGACCCATTCTACAACCCCAACCTGTCTAAGACAAGAGGGGATTACTCGATAAGATTATAGAATTTTGGCGGATTGTTTCACCCGATATTTCCCTCAGCTCGCCTTTGACTCCTGCAGGGCGACTTTCAGCTCACTAATCCGGCTGCATATCTCATTTGCGAGTGCCCAATCTCTCGTCTTACGGAGCCTCCGCCTTTTTTCGTCCGGGAGTTCTGTCAGATTGGCGGTTTTATCATCTCTCTTTTATCAATTTCATTTACGGAAGAGATGCTCACGCCAGAGATGCTTGCGGGCAGCAACAATTTAGTGGAGGATAATTTCAGAAGAGGAGTCCGGCCTATGGCAGTGGGCCGGAGACCGACGACAGGTAGTGACGGTAAAGGAGGTCATTCGCTCTGCCGCTATTTTGGGTCTTTGAATATTACTAGGTAATAAATCTTTTGATTAAAGTGTTAATTGATGGGCATAAGCATGCACGGAAAAATGACTGTCTGCCTTGTTGTGGTGATATATGCGCAATCGTGGGCGGGAACACTTCGAATATGTCCGATGAAACCTGAACCTTTGAATTGCATATCTGATATAGGTCTAGATCAATGAAACCAAAAATCGGAAATTCCTGCAGAACGTACTCCTATGCCAGAGGGTCATAATGGCATAACAACGAAGAAGCGCAGGGAGCAATTAAGGGCGTGGGTGGAGTTTATGCCCTGATTCCAGATTCTTCAGGCTATCTGCATAAGCCTTCCACTCGATGAAATCATCCCAGCGCTCGAAATCTTCAAGAAGCTGCTTTATTTTTTCCTCAAATGCATCAAGGTTGCTTCTATATTTCCGTTCAAATGATTTAATCCTCTCTTATACTGGTGCTATCTGAGATATCAGCTTAAGCCTTTGTGCGGCCTTTATGTCATCTACCGATACTACGATGCAGGCATCTTCACTCATCCAGGATACATTGGCCCTTTTAGTATAAGTGAAACTGCGGCGGCGCACCCACGCGCAGCAAGCTGCGGGGCATCCAAGGCGCCGCCGCATGAAAACGGAACCAGGTTACACAGATCCAATCCTTAGTTGAATACGTATGCCCTTTATCCCAGCC
>CABMDX010000380.1 GCA_902385025.1 uncultured archaeon
CCGCCCTTTCCGCTTCCCACCAGGATCTTGTGCTTTATCCTGCTCATGCGGCCTGCTATCTTTATGGCATTGGAATCGGAACATGTGCCGCGCTCTGGGCAGGAGCTGCAGCGTCTGTCGCAGCGGGTTTCTTTGGGGCTCGCAGAACTCTCTGTCACCATTCTATCATATCCAGTCATGGCCAATAGAGCTGATTTCATTTTGATTGCAATTACAATTCAAATAGGGCTTCATCCTATAAATTCAGTCTGGATCTCATCTCATTCGAGGCGAGGATTTAAGTTCGGATATTGCCTGCAGCCTGAGCTCCTGGTCGCAATTGCCGCCTCGTCTTTGCCATATGGTTCCCAGCGTGATGTGGAAATGCCTGACTCATTGTCCTCTCTGATGGGTTTGCTCAAAAGTTTCCAGAATAGTGAAGTCTTTTTCTTAGAAAACTTGATAAATATCGTAAATATTTAGAAAAGTCCAGGTAATTAGCGCGACTTTGCGACGTCGAGATATCGTGAGCCATGCAAGCCATACTACTGGAGTTACACCAAGGCGCTTTTGCTGCGCAGATATCATGATTCTTTTATGACATATGCGGATTCATGGTTCATTTTCGTTTTGTGAGCGAGGTTAGAAAGTCTAAATTATTTGACACTATTTTCGTGCTGGGGTGATCTTCGCCCAGCTTCGCTCGGATGATCTTGAGGGCGCGCTCATAATGCGCTTTGGCTTTGGTAAGGTCGCCCAGATCTTGCAGAACTCCGCCGAGGTTGTTGACTCGAATGGCCACGCTGGGATGATCGGGGCCATAGACCTTCTCATCGATCTCGATGGCGCGCTCAAAATGCGCTTTGGCTTTGGTAAGGTCGCCCAGATCTCCCAGGACCCGGCCGAGGTTGTTGAGATCTCTGGCCACGCTGGGATGATCGGGGCCGTAGGCCTTCTCATCGATCTCGATGGCGCGCTCATAATGTGCTTTTGCAGACTCATACTCCGCGATATTTCGCAGATAAAATGCCAGATTGCCCCAGAGTGAGCTCGCAGACGGCAGACTCCTGCTATCTGCTGCTTTAGCTACAGCTTCCATGTGCTCTCGCAAGGGTTTCACATTTTCTGGAAGACCTGTCTCGTTGGCTTGATATGCAATATCTATCAGTGCGTTCGCCAGTTCCGGCAGGACGCTTGCGGTTTCATCCTGCATCTGTGCGAACTCAGCCAGAAGAGGGTGCAAAACTGGCCTGCCATCTATAAGGAGAATCATACCCAGCAATGATAGACGGCCCAAAGCCCGGTCCATTTTTTCTTTCGATTCGCCAGATCCAGCAGCCTTCTCCAAGAGTTCTACTGGCACTGGTGTATTGGGGGCGCAATAGCCGCAAAGCCTGAAGATCCGCATGGCAAGATCGTCCACTCCGTCATCTCCAAGACGATCCCAGCTCAAAGCAAAGGTAGCGGCAAGGTTGGTGGCGTGTTCATTGGGATTATGCTTCACCCAGTCCTTTAGCGATGAATGCTTCAGAGCGTTTCCTTCGTCCTCCAAAGCCTTCAGATATTCTTTCGGGGTCAGACTGGCCCTGTCCGCCAGGTAGCGCCCCGCCAGATCCAGAGCAAGGGGCAGATTGCCCAGCCGGTCGGCAATCTTGTCCAGATCCGCCTGAGCATCTCTCTTCAATCTCGGGGCCAGCTTGCAGAGCAGCTCCCTGCTAATATCCAGCTCAAAGACGTCAAGGGCCCGAATCTTCAGGCCCATATCAGTAGGCCATGCAGGCTGCCGGGATGTGATGAGCAACCGACAGAGAGGCATCTGAGGCATCCATTCCACAACTGCGGCTTGATCTGTGACGTTATCCAGCACCACGAGCCTTGGCATTCCCTCTCGCCAGGTATTTAGAGTGGCCAAAACCTGCTCGGGCTGCTCCTTGGGCCAAGGGGATAGCCCCATGAGCTTCCCGCATCCTGAGATCTCTGCAGAGATGTCCTGGTCGGCGCGTATCCAGTGGACCCCCTGGAAGAAGCGGCCATATCGGTAGCAGAACTCCACAGCCAGCTGAGTCTTGCCGATGCCTCCATGGCCGGTGGCGACTGCTGCCGCCTGGGTCAGGCCGACGGCCTGGACCCTGGAGTGCAGGAGATCTTCAGCCAGACCTAGGAGATCTTCCTCGCGACCAGTGAAGACGGCATTGGGAAGAAAAGGCACTCGGGAACCTGGAGGAAGATCTGCGCGCTCGGGGAGCTCACCCGTCTTCGGGGCCTCATGCGGCTGGTAAGGGGGAGAAGATGGATTTTTTGAACCGTAAATGTTTTTGATTTCGATATTGCCATTGCTGGAGAGGTTTCCTACGGATATGCTTCCGCCTGCGGCAGATATGTTTCCTGAGGACTGAGTGACATCATGTACTGAAGCGGAAGAAACTGGCGTTTGCACGCTGTCCTTGGGGCGACTGACGATGACGCTGATCAAAGATGCGAGCCCTGCTAAGGATGCATATATTGCATTGCTGTAAGGCTGGCTAGTCTGCCAGGAATTATAAGCCCAGTATAATGCAAACATCCAGGCCAAAGCAGAGACTGCCAGCAATGCCCAACGCCAGGGGGACTGGGACACTCATGCACCTCTTGCCTGAAAAAGCGTTGCTACTTTATCATTCTTTCTGCATTTTCATCGCTGAGAACCACATCAATTGCACCAAGAAAAATGCGAATTGGAATTCTATCTGCTGCATGCCAATCGAGCTCAGGGCCAGGCAGAAAAACAACGCAAAGGCGCGAGCAGCTTAATTATTATATCGATATTAGGGGCGGCCACTACGGCAGATTTTATTCGTAGTAATCAATGGCTTCAAAAAACCTGAAACGGTCCCCATTCGATTTGTGACCCAATCTTGCAGGAGCTGTTCCAGATCCTTTTAAGATTGAGCAGATTCGGTTCTAATGGAAAAATCGATGAGAGTTCTCATGTCAGCTCCCTGGGCTCCAGCAGCAGCTTCATGGAGAAGCCCTGGCGTCAAAGGCCCGGGGCTGGTGCCGTCCGTATCACATTGAGCCATGCAGCTTTATGAGATCCCGGCAAAATCGAATAGCTACAAACAACTTGCATGACTCCTGCTCCTCCTCTGGCATTCACCCAACAGTCCAGAAATCGCTTCTTCGCAACTTCTATTTCATTAC
>CABMDX010000381.1 GCA_902385025.1 uncultured archaeon
CCTGGGCTTTTTGAAGAATATGGCGCTCTACCATCAGGCTGCATGGAGCAGGTTTTCCTCTCTTGGCGATCTTACTTAGAACCGCACCTAGAAATCTGCTGTCCTCGCTAGAGAGGCCTTCATCAGATGGATGCAGACGCGATATGAAACCGCATCGGGCCTGAAAAAGGCTGCGAACGCCGGCTGATGAGAACCCCTCCTTGTCGAGAAGATGGACGACTGCCTCCGAGGCGTAACCCGCCTCAGCATAATGATATTGCCAGATGCAGTCGGAATTCTCATGGCGATCGGCTACTTGCTCCATCATGAATATACATAAAACGCTATTACTATATAAAATATTTCACACACACTATATCAATAAAGATATGTCATTAGCGAATTTATCATTTTTAAAATAAATCATATTTATGAAAAAATTTCTCAATATTTTTCTATTTAATGCAATTATTGCGAAATATGTTTTTATATTTTCTTTAAACTTCCCAATATACATTAATTGACCGTATAGTCATGTTTTATAAAAAATAATTATAATATGAAGATTTCTTTCGCACCCGGGTTCCGCTGCGCGCGCTAAGTTGGAATCTCTTGCCAAGACAATTATAGAGATGGGGGAAGGAAGCGTCCTGCATTATGCAGTCATGATAAAGGAGATCGGAGGAGATGCGTAAAGGCAGGGATGGATGACTATACCCCATGAGCCGGTGCGCAAGGAAGAGCTGGGCCAAATGCTATGGGAAGAGCCTCCGTTTGATCGGAGCCTTCATTGACGAGAGGCTGATCTGGGGTTGCATTAGCAATTCTAATGGAATCATATACCGTTCTCCCGGAAGAAAGTTAAGACTATATAGTACGATACTGATTTAGAACGTAGCAGCTATAGGATTGGGAGGATGGATGCAGATGAATGAAGGTGGAGAGGAGTCGTGCGAGGCTATTGATCGGACGGTTCTGACCAGCCTCCGGGAATTGCAGGAGGAAGGAGATCCGGATATTATAGCGGAGGTGGGCGGCCTTTTCCTTAAACATTCGCCAGAGAAGATTGCAGCGATCATGAAGGCTGCGGAAAACGGCGATGCTAAGGGGCTGCAGATGGCCGCTCACAGCCTGAAGTCCAGCAGCGCATACGTTGGTGCTATGCGCCTTTCGGCCATGAGCAAAGAGCTGGAGCAGATGGGACGCTCACAAATTATGGACGGCGCAAATGAGAAAGCGAAAAGGTTATCTGCGGAGTACTCGAGGGTTATGACCGCTCTGGAGGCGGAGATCGAGCAGTCGACAGCAACTCGCAAATAAGCATCTCCTTTGCAGGTCGGAAAGGATGATTCAGGATCCTACCAGGTACAATATCTTTATATTCAATACAGTTCTATAAAGCTCACGGAGGATGGAGATGGAGCTTCATTTTGAGAACTACATTCTGAAGGCTTTTCTCGCATCGGGACTCTTATCGCTGCTGATTATGGTTATCGCTATGGGGCTGATTCAGCTCTTTCGCTATGGTCCTTCACTCTCCATATCCATAATTCTCATCCTGGCAGCAGTAGCTTTCATTCTTTCCGCATCATTCTTCGAGCGCTACGAGGTGGGCTCCATCATGTGGTCCATGCTTGTTTCACTTATCGCGACGCTGATATTGACGCTTCTATCCGGAGGCATAATCTATACCTTCTCCTCGAACCGGCAATCCTGGGAGGAGCTGCTCTCGGGGCTTGCCATCTGCATGATAGTGGCCATGACGCTGCTCAATTATCTCAAGCGCAGCCTTGGCGAAATAGAGTATTGAGTGCGACTGGCTATTTGTAGAATAGAGTTCTAATACTAGCAGCAACACTACACCTCCCTCTTGATGCCAGATGTGATGGTGGATTCCTTCGGCAGGAAAGTCACGGGCCTGCGGATTGCACTTACACCCCGCTGCAATCTGAGATGCATTTATTGCCATCATGAGGGCGAGGTGAAGCCTGTTAGGGAGATCTCTCTTGAGATGGCAGCAAGCGTGGCGCATGCAGCGGCAGACCTGGGTGTACGCTCTCTGAAAATTACCGGAGGCGAGCCGCTGCTGCGCATGGATCTGGCTGATTTGATATCCCAAATGCCCCGGAATTTAGACATATCGCTGACCACCAACGGAATTCTCCTGGCGGAGCAGGCCGGGAGCCTGGCAAAAGCAGGTCTGGACAGGGTGAATGTGAGCCTGGATTCCTTGCGCCCAAAGATCTATAGAGCCATAACAGGCGGGAAGGCCGGAGATCTGGAAAGGGTGCTTGCTGGAATCGATGCCGCGAGCATTGCGGGTCTTGGACCAATCAAGCTGAATGTGGTGGTCCTGAAAGAGAATGAGGCAGAGATACCGCATATGATCGAATTCTGCCGCGAGAGAGGACTGATACTGCAGCTCATAGAGCTTCTGGATCTGCAAGGGCTAGGGCTCTCGGGAAATATCGAAGAGATCGAGAGGAGACTTGCGGCCCGGGCAGATAGCGTTCGCATTCGAGAGATGCACCGGCGCAAGAAGTATTTCCTGGACGGTGCGGAGGTAGAGGTTGTCCGGCCCATGGACAACACCGAGTTTTGCGCCAACTGCACGCGCCTGAGAGTGACATCCGACGGGAAGATCAAGCCCTGCCTGCTGCGCAGCGACAATCTGATCGATATTGGAACCTGTGACCGAGGAGGAATCAGGGAGCTGCTTATCGAGGCAAACCAGAGAAGAGAGCCGTTTTTCGGGAAAGATCGACCGAAAAGAGAGCGAGCAGATGCTGCCGGGTCCGCTGCAAAATAATTCTCTGGCAAAGCCTTAAAGAGATCATGTGCCTTATCATCTCTGACCATGTCTCTCATCAAATTCTTCAGTACAAATGGCCATCCCGAGCATGTGGATTTCCGACAGGCGCTTCTGATGGGCCAGGCACCGGATAAGGGGCTCTATATGCCCGAGCAGATCCCTCAGATCCCCGAGAGCAAAATCCTCGGGTTTCCTCTAAAGAGCTATCCAGAAATCGCTTACGAGATCCTCAAGCCTTATTTGGGCGATCTGGTTGAGGAAGGGGCCCTTCGGTCCATGTTGCATAATGCCTACAACTACGAGGTTCCTGTAGAGAAAGTCTATGACGAAAGGTACATTCTGCGCCTCGATCGCGGCCCTACCTGCTCCTTCAAGGACTTCGCAGCCAGGATCATGGGCAGACTGATTCAGTATTTCCTGAAGCAAGATGGGAGAAGCATACTCATCTTGACAGCCACATCCGGTGATACCGGCTCTGCCGTAGCTCACGCCTTCTATGGGCTGGACAACATCAGAGTGGTAGTTCTTTTCCCGGAGAAGGAGGTCACAGCCAGGCAGCGCCGCCAGATGACAACTTTGGGAAAGAATATCTTCCCCCTGGCAGTAGCTGGCAAGTTCGACGACTGCCAGGCATTGGTCAAGCAGGCATTTGTCGATCATGATCTGGCAGGGCTGGATCTGTCCTCAGCCAACTCCATCAACATTGGCAGATTGCTGCCCCAGGCAGTTTATTACTTCTATGCCCACTCGCGTGTGACCAAAGGTGGGGAGGAAGTGGTCTTCTCCGTGCCCAGCGGCAACTTCGGAGACCTGATGGGCGGACTTATTGCCCTGAAGATGGGCCTTCCTGTGCGTAAATTTGTGGCAGCCACCAACGAGAACGATGAATTCCCGCGCTTCATGAAGACTGGCATCTACGAACCCATCCGGCCCAGCAAGAATTGCATCTCCAATGCCATGAATGTGGGCCATCCGAGCAACCTCGCGCGCCTCTTCTGCCTTTATGGCGGGCGTATGGACGAGAGCGGCCATGTGATCCTGCAGCCGGATCTTCAGGCTATGAAAAGAGACCTTTATGCAGTCTCCATCAGGGATGATGAGACACGTCAGACCATCAGGGACGCCTATCTCGAGCATAAAGTTCTGCTGGAACCACATGGCGCAGTGGGGTGGGCAGGGCTTATGAAGTATCTGGACGAGTATGGCGGAAGTGGCACAATTCCATGCATATCTCTTGAGACTGCCGATCCTGCCAAGTTCCCGGATGAGATCGTGAGGCTGACGGGCGTAAATCCGCCTCTTCCTGCGGCCATGGCCAAGCTCGACGAGCTGCAAGAGAGCTTCCAAAAGATTGATGGAAGCTATGCCTCCTTGAAAGATTATCTGAGGGGCTTTCTTTAGGGGATGAGGTGTGATCAATGTCTCTGCAAAAAGGCGGCATAATCTTTGATGACATCGGCAGCTATCCTCTGCCGAAGGGAGTTCGTCTGGAGAGTCTGTCTCCTGATCAATACCTTCAACTGGTGAAGGAGACACTGGCTCTGAAAAGGGAGGCCGGTGTCGAGATTCCCACTTATCCTCAATTCAGAGACATGATCCACATGTTCCTTGATCCCATGCAGGACCCTGAACGGACCGAGAGCCCATACCTGATAAAAAAAGAGCATGCCAGGATACTGGAGCTAGATGGCGTGCCTGCCGGCGAGAAGGTGCGCGTCTGTGTTACCGGCCCGGTTGAGCTTTATATATCAGCCTTCGGAGCCACACATTATCCAGATATCCTCTTCCAGATGGCTGAAAGCGTGGCCCGATTTCTGGATGTGGCAAAGTCCGAGGGCAAAATGGCTGTGGCATCGCTGGACGAGCCGTCTTTGGGAATCAGCCCGAACATCGTCTTTTCAGATGATGAGATATGCCAGGCCCTGGATATTGCGAGCAAGCCCTGCCGGGGCATGGACTGTGAGGTGCATTTGCATTCGCCACTCTATGTCGAGCCCTGTGCACGCGTTCCAGGTATCAGCATAGTGGGCATCGAGTCTGCTGCCCATCCAGACTACCTGAAATTGGTCGACAAGAAATTTTTGGAAGAGACGGATACGTGCCTTCGAGTGGGCATTGCCAGAACGGATATTCTGCTGCTGGCAGCTCGCCTGAATGAGCAGTATGCCATCAATCTCTGGGAAGATATGCCAAGGCTAAAGAGAGAGATACTTACCCTGGAATCCGTCGAGGTCATGCAAAAGAGGCTGAGGACTGCCTTTGGGCTTTTCGGTGAGCGGCTCAGGGCGGTAGGTCCTGATTGCGGCCTGGGCTCCTGGCCCAGCCAGGATCTGGCGGGCAGGCTCCTGGTAAATTGCGCAACCGCAGTGAACTCCTTTTATGGCCATCGCTAACTGGTCAACCCATGACAGAGCAAACGCTACCATACAAATATAAAAATCATTGGATCACAATAACTGATTCGATTCCTTGACATAAATCTGAGAATATTTCTAAGCATTGGCGTTTATGCACAAATATTTTCTGAATTCAATTTCGGATATCTGTATATCTAATTAAGGATTACTATGATTACCATTATCTATAAATATTTTAAGAGCATTGGTAAGTATCATGAAGCTGAGGGTAGTGAGTTCCAAGAAAGAGATATCTGATCTCAATCGAAATGAGCAAATTGTTCATCTGGCATTCAGGGCGTCCAATATGGATGTAATGACCCTGGTGCAATCCTGTCCGCGCCTGCGGGCAGTGCAGATTCCGCCATCCTACCATGAAACCATGTCCAAAGCTGCGCAACAGTTCCTGGAGATTCAGGGAGTACAGCTATTGAGGGGTGACGTATGGGGCCATCGCAAGGATATTGATGAGTACTATGCCATTGGAGATAAGATCGTCAGCAGGATCTCCTCGCTCATGGCGGAAGGCAACAGCATTGAAGAGACCGTGAAAAGGCTGCAGAGGGAGACCAAGCTTTCTGAAGACCTGATCAGATATATCTTGAAAGAGCAGGTGATGGCTTAAACCAAGAGATGCCCCTCAGCCTTTTTTGGGGCAAGAAGTAAGGACAAAATGAGCTAGCTTAAGCAAGATTCAAGCTATTGATTCGGGAATTTCATGGCAATTGACCGCGATCTCGAATGAAGCACTAATTTAGGGGCGCTATTTCGCAAATCCCTGGCGCGCTGCCGTTTGGAGTTAGCTTATATTTCGTTCCGTTCAGGCTCAGCTCGACACAGTCGCCTTTGGGAACGGCATTGTAGTTATGCGTTGCAAGGAAAAAGGCCAAATCAGTCGCGGTCATATGGATGTCCTCAAAGGATGTTGCCAGAGCCCTCAAATCAGCAAGATCGGCATCCATCGCCGAAGCAGTATTCAGGGAGAATATCATGGCAGACTCCCAGACAATTAATGCCAGATACATAGCCATAGCTCTCATGATAAAAGATCTGTTGTTCTTAAATCATATAGACGATTCTGTTCAAATTTTGCCTGATTAATGGTCGAAGTGTACCTGAACTATCATCATGAACAGAGGTTCTGATCAAATTGTAGCACTCTGGGCTCGTACCCTATGATCTGCAGGTCAAGCGGATTGGTAATTTATTTGATCTAAATTGCACTCCTGTGGCACCTTATCATCTCTGGTGCGCAGGAATACGGGCGCCCTGAGGTGGCCGTCTTCTGTAATCTCAAGGGCGGATACCTGTACTACCAGATCCGGCTCGACCCATCTTACTCCTGGCGCTCGGGGCGGATTTAAGAAAGGAGATCTGGGAATGGAATGGAAGTTGCCGGATATCTGCCTAAGCTCCAATTCGCTGAAGCCTGAACCAACCCGTCCCACATAGACCAGACGATCTCTGCTGTAAGCCCCCATTAATAGGCCACCGAAATACGGCTCGCGCTCGCCTTTGCCTGGGATGTAGCCGCCTATCACCAGATCCAGCTTGAGGCTTTTCTTGATCTTTATCCAGTCCGGGCTTCTGATGCCCGGCTGATAGAGAGACGTTTTTTTCTTGGCAACGACACCTTCAATTCCCATCTTCAGGGCCGCCTGAAAGTAGTCCTCACCTATTTCCGGGAACGCATCGGCGATGGTGACACTTTCGCTCTCCTCCAATGCCTCCCTCAAGACCTCCTTCCTCTCGTGCAGGGGCCGGTCCATGACGCTCTCGCCTCCCGCATAAAGGATATCAAAAACCACGTAGCTTGCCGGCAGGGTCCGGGAGATATATTCGATTTTCAGGCTCTCGCTCTGGTGGTCGCGCGCAGATAGGGCTGAGAAATCTGGCC
>CABMDX010000382.1 GCA_902385025.1 uncultured archaeon
ACGCGGCGCGGCTGATGCCCCCCTCATTGAGATCGGCATGGGTACAATGGACCAGAACAAGGGAGTCCTGATTGCCTACGGCCATAACCTGGCTGCAGGTGCCGAGGCTATGATTTACGCCGAAAACAACAACCTTTGGGATAAGGTGGACATCGGCGGCGTCTGCTGCACAGCTCATGACCTGAACAGAATCGGCCTCGGAAACGGCGAGCTGAAGGTACCAAAGGGCATAGGAACCAAGCCCAAGGTCGCAGGTGCTATGGGCTGGTGGAGAAAGATGATTCGCTCCGGAGTCATGGATTGCGTCATGGTAGATGAGCAGTGCGTCTTCTGCGACGTTCTAGGAGATGCCCAGAAGCGGAAGATCCCAGTCATTGCCACCACCGATAAGATCATGCTCGGCCTGCCGGATAGGACCAATGATTCAATCGATGCCATAGTGGACGATCTGGTAAATTTCAAAATGCCCGGCGTTGCCGTTCTCGACCCCACCAAGGCTGGAGAGATTGGCATAAGGGTTGCAATTGCAGTAAAGCCCAAGCGGGCTGAGGCCAAGGCCCAGAGCCTGATCACAGAAGCTCAGTTCCAGGAAGGCATTAAAAAGTGCACCACCTGCAACGAATGTGCTTTCGTATGCCCGCCACACATCAGAATCAGCAAGCTAATTGGGGATGCAATAAAGGGCGACCTTCTGTCGTTCTCAAACTCCTATGAGGTTTGTGTGGGCTGCGGAAGGGGCGAGCAGGTATGTCCGCAGGGAATAAACATCCTCGATCTCTTCGAGTATGCCAACCGCCAATATGTCAAGAACCAGAAGTTCAAGATGAGATCCGGACGTGGCCCAGCGCGCGATACGGAGATCAGAGCTGTAGGCATGCCCATTGTGATGGGAAGCATTCCGGGTGTAATTGCTCTGGTAGGATGCAGCAACTACCCCAACGGAACCAAGGAGTGCTATGACATCGCCAAGGAATTCGTGGACCGCGGCTATATCGTTGTGACGTCTGGATGCATGGCAATGGATATGTCCCTGTACACTGATGTAGAGGGCAAGACCATCTGGGAGCAATATCCCGGTGGATTCGACGGCCGAAACATCTGCAATACCGGGTCATGCGTTTCCAACGCCAACATCGGCGACGCTGCCATCAAGGTGGCCACCATATTCGCCCACAGGAACCACAGGGGCAACTTCGACGATATCGCAGACTACATCCTGAACAAAGTTGGCGCCTGCGGTGTGGCCTGGGGAGCTTATTCTCAGAAAGCCGCATCTATCGCCACCGGCTGCAATCGGCTGGGAATCCCAGTAGTAGTTCAGCCTCACTCTGTCATGTACCGCCGATCCTTCATCGGCAGGACCGACAAGCCCGAGGACTGGATGGTCATCGATGCCCGCGACGGCAAGATGCAGCAGATCGAGCCCGCACCAGAGGCTATGCTTTATATCGCCGAGACCAAGGAAGAGGCAATGCTGGAGATGGCCAAGCTCTGCTTCAGACCATCCGATAACAGTATCGGCAGAGGCATCAAGCTGACCCATTACTGCGATATCTCCATGAAGTACTTCGGCAAGCTGCCCGACGACTGGCACGTCTTCGTCAGAGATGTCAAGGATCTTCCTCTGGCATACAAGGAAAACATGATGAAGACTCTCGAGGAGAAGTTCGGCTGGAAGATCGATTGGAAGGCCAAGAAAATCCTCTCCGGACCGCTTCGGCCCGCAGATGTGAGCTTTGACCCGACTAACCTCCCGCGCAAGATCAGGACGAAGAAGTAAGGGGAAAGGAGGAGACAAAAATGGCAGCAGAAGTTAAGAAGGGTATTGATACCACCAAGAATGCCATCCCCTTTGAGATGGCCCAGATTCCCGGGCCGGAGATGGCCAAGACCTACATGCCGAAGGTTCTCGGCGCTATAATCAAGAAGTCCAAGAGACCCCTGCTCGTAGTAGGGGCTGAGCTCTTCGACGACCCCATCATGTTCGATAAAGCAATCGAGATCGGCAAGATGGGTATCCCCATTGCGGCAACGGCGCACAGCGTGAAGGGGTTTGTGGACAGAGGCTACCTGAACAACGTCTATCAGATCGGCCTTCATCCCCTGACCAGCTACCTCCGCTTCGATGACTGGAAGGGACTGGATGGACAGGGCCAGTACGATACCGTTATCTTCATGGGTATCTTCTACAAATTCGCCAACGCTATGTTCTCCACATTGAAGAACTTCAACCGCAATGTCAAGCGCATATCCCTTGACAGGTACTACCATGTCAATGCGAATATGACCTTCGGGAACATGGCCTTCAATCCAGACGACTATCACGCCGCCGTGGATGAAGTAATTGCAGCAATGAAGAAATAAAGTTCATCACATAATCAGAAGAGGTGTGTTAATGGCAGATGAAATCAAGTTGGATATATCCCCTATGTATGAGGGCGAGCGCATCAGAAAGGACGATCTATGGGTAGAGCTTGGCGGCCCCAAGGCAGACGGCTTCGAGCTGTCTCTTGCCACCCCCATGGACCAGATTGAGGATGGAAAGGTTACAGTAGTCGGCCCGGATATTGGAGAGATCAAGGAAGGTTCCACCATACCCTTCGGCATGGTCTTCAAGGTCGGCGGCGAGAAGATCGAGAAGGACCTGGAGTCCATTATCGAGAGGCGCAACCACGCCCTGCTGTCTTACATCAGCGGCCTCATGCACCTCAACCAGAGATACGACATCTGGATGAGGATCGGCAAGAGCCTGAAGAAGAAGGGAGTTACCTCCTGGACCCAGATCTACAAGCCAGTCATCGATCTGTACAAGGCCGAGATGCCCTTCATCGAGAAGATGGAGATCACTATCTACACTGATCCGGCTGAAGTCAAGAAGCAGCTTGCCAACGCCATGGCCGTCTACAAGGCTCGTGACGAGAGGGCAAAGGGCCTGCACGATGAGGACGTCGATGTCTTCTACGGCTGCACCCTGTGCCAGGCATTCGCTCCAACCAGCGCGTGCGTCGTCACCCCAGATAGGCCGTCCCTGTGCGGTGCCATCACCTGGTTCGATGGGCGCGCTGCCGCTAAGGTAGACCCAGAGGGCCCCCAGTTCCCCATCGCCAAGGAAACCGCAATTGATGCCATTGCCGGCGAATATGCAGCCATCAATGAGATGGCAGAGAAGCGCTCCGGCGGCGAGTACACCACCATGAAGCTGTACACGTTCTTCGATGCACCCCACACATCCTGCGGCTGCTTCGAGACCATCGGCTTCTACATGCCCGAGGTTGACGGCATTGGCCTTGCCGACCGTGACTTCAAGGGCGCAACCCCCAACGGACTGCCCTTCTCCACCATGGCTGGCCAGACCGGCGGCGGCAAGCAGGTAGTAGGATTCCTGGGTATGGGCATTCTGTACTACTTCTCCCCCAAGTTCCTCCAGGCTGATGGCGGCTGGAGAAGGATCGTCTGGATGTCCAAGGGTCTCAAGGAGAGAGTAAAGGCAGGCATCGACGAAGACATGATGGCCAAGATCGCCACTGAGGATGATGCCAAGGATATCGCATCCCTGAAGGCATTCCTGCTCAAGGTCGATCACCCGGTCGTTAACGGCGTCACCAGGAAAGTTGACAGCAAGAAGATCACCGAAGGCTGGAAGCTCGACGAGGTCACTGACGAGATCAAGGAGAAGGTCATGGCCTATATCGAGAAGACTGGCGGAGACATCAACATCGATACCGTCAAGTCCGAGCTGGCTCTTACCGAAGGCCAGTTCATGCAGGTCGTCGAGGCTCTGCAGGCTGACGGCGTGCTCGAGTGAGCAAATTATCGAGTGAGCAAAAATCAAAGAGGGTGAAAATCTATGCAGCTAAAACTCAAACCAAAGACACCAGCAGCAGCGGCTCCAGCAGCCGCTCCCGCTGCAGCAGCAGGCGCAGCACCAGCACTCAGCATGGCCGGCAGTGCCGGCGGTATCAAGCTGGTTCTGAAGGATGCCAAGATCAGCATAGACAAGGTGGTACTCGCAAAGTAAGGGTCCGCCTTTTCTCCCTTTTTTGGGAGATGCGGATACCCGTGCGAGTATTATTATCTTAATTAAAGGTGAGGGAGATATTATGCAGCTCAAGCTTAAGAAGAAAGAGGCAGCACCAGCAGCTGCGGCCCCTGCAGCAGCAGGCGCAGCTCCGGCTTTCGCTATGCCAGCAGCATCCTCAAGCGGCGGCATCACTATCGAGCTTCGAGGAGCATCCATCCACGTAGCGGAAGTTGTCATAAAACCGAAAAAATAAGGAAGGCTAAAACCTTGGGGAAAGTAATTGCGGTAACCGGTAAGGGCGGCACCGGCAAGACAGCCGTGACCGCGATGTTGATCAGATATCTTGTGAAGAATTCCGGCAAGAAATACAGGATACTTGCTATTGATGCCGATCCCGATGCCAATCTGGCAGATGCGTTGGGAGTAAAAGTACAAAAGACCATCGGCGATATGCGAGAGTACATGCAGCAATCTCGCTATACCACGCCACCAGATACCGACAAACAGCGCCTTTTTGAGTCCAAGCTCTTCGAGATTCTGGTGGAAGAAGAGGGATATGATCTCCTCGTGATGGGAAAACCGGAAGGATCTGGATGCTACTGTTTTGTCAACAACCTCTTGCGCGGCATCATGGACAAGACCGTCAACGACTACGATCTGGTAATCATCGATACGCCAGCAGGGCTTGAACACCTCAGCAGAAAGACGATTCCTGATCTGGATATTCTGATAGCAGTCACTGATGAGTCGCGCCGGGGACTTACCACGGCCGAGCGCATTCGCGATCTGGCAAGAGAGATCGAACTCTCGTACAAGAGCCTTTTCGTTATAGTCAACAAGGTTACGAGCGAGAGGAAGGCCGCGGTCCTGGAGACTGCCAGTGGTCTTGGCCTGAAGGTTATCGGCACTATCCCCTATGATGAAAGGTTAGCCAAATTCGATTTAGTGGGAGATCCGTTGATGGGCCTTCCCGATGATTCGCCTGCAGTCAAAGAGATGGTGCAGGTCGTCGGGGCTTTGGGCCTATGAGGGTGATTTGAATGGCGCAGAAGATCACATTATCCGATCTGAACAAGACACTATCTGAGATGAATGTTCAGTCCCTCGAGGGTATAAAGATCGAGGGTGACGTAGAGATTGAAATAGATGCAGGTGCAGGCGGCGTAGGGCCCCTCTTTGCTTACTATTTCGGACAAGAGGCGGCCAAGATCGCCATGCAGCTCATGAACTTTGCCAAGGCTGTAGGCTATCCCGTCGAGAACCTGCTTCAGCCGGTCGCTGTGGCGCAGGCAATTTCACCTGCTCCGAAAGATCTGGCAGCCGCAGCCGCAGCAGTTCCAGCCTTCAAGGTTGCATCTGCACTTGCCAGCGCAAAGTTTTCCGTTGGCACAGACAAGTCCTGGAAGACCCCCATTCAGGAGGTCACACTGGGTGCCACGAAGGCTGACGGCGGAAGCCGCGGTCATGTAGTAAAGCTAGGCGGCGAGAAGGCAATGCCATTCTTCCCGGATGCCGCAATGCCTCATGCCCCCAAGATCACTATGGACGTTTTCGATATGCCTATCGGCATGGCCAAGGCTGTCAAGATGCACTATGAGGATGTCATCAACTCCCCTGGCGAGTGGGCAAAGAAAGCTGTCAAGAAGTTCGGCGCAGACATGGTAACAGTTCACCTGATCTCCACCGACCCGCTCCTGAAGGATACCCCGGCCCAGGAGGCCGTCAAGACGGTAGAAGAGGTTCTTCAGGCTGTAGATGTACCAATCTGTATCGGCGGCTCGGGCAACCCGAACAAGGACCCGATTGTGCTCTCCAAGGCTGCAGAAGTGGCCCAGGGCGAGCGCTGCCTGATCGCATCAGCCAACCTGAATATGGATTGGGAGAAGATCGGCAAGGCCTGCGTAGACAACGGACATGTGTGCCTGGCTTGGACACAGCTCGAGATCAACTCTCAGAAGGAGCTGAACAGGAAGCTCATGAAGGTCGCCGGCGTCCCGCGCGAGTCCATTGTCATGGACCCAACCACAGCCGCACTGGCTTACGGTCTGGACTTCGCTTACTCCAATATGGAGAGAATTCGACTTGGCGCCCTGAAGGGCGACGAGGAGCTTACCTTCCCCATGTCCTCCGGTACCACCAACGCCTGGGGTGTCAGAGAGGCCTGGATGGTTCGCTCACCAAACAAAGATGACTCCGATTGGGGAGACAGAATGCTCCGCGGTCCAATCTGGGAGATTCTCACTGGATACACTCTGGCCATGGCCGGCGTGGACATCTTCATGATGATGCATCCACAGGCTGTCGCTTATGTGCATGAGATCACCCAGTCCCTGATGGGAAGGATTGAGGCCCAGACGCCAGATACTACCGCCTGGCTCAAGATGGGGGTGTGAGAACCATGAAGGAAACTAGCCCGCTCAACCTTTACAAGCAGCTTCCACAGACAAACTGCAAGAAATGCGGTGAGCAGACCTGCATGGCCTATGCCGCAGGCCTTATCGCCAGGACCAGGAAAGTAGAGGAGTGCACTCCTCTCGTAGAAGAGAAGAAATACGCCAAGAAGCTCGAGGCATTGAAGAGCATCATCGCCCCTGAGCTGAAGATGATTTACGTCGGCGTGGGGGACAAACAGGTCAAGATCGGCGGCGAGGATGTCATGTTCCGCCACCAGATGACCTTCTTCAATAAGCCGCCATTTGCCTACGATGTAACCGATGCCATGGAAGAGGCAAAGCTCGTGGAGCGCGTCAAGATGATCTCCACCTGGAAGAAGTTCTACATCGGCAAGTGGGAGCGCGTTGAGATGATCGCCGTCAGGTCCGTGACCGACGACCCGGCAAAGTTTGCCGCATGCATCAAGAAGGTCATGGAGACCTCGGACTATCCGCTCATTCTCTGCTCCTTCAATCCCGCTGTGCTCAAAGCCGGATTGGAAGTAGCCGCCAAGGCCAAGCCACTCATCTACGCTGCCAACAAGGATAACTGGAAGGAAGTTGCACAGCTCGCCTTCGATTACAAGGTGCCCGTGACCCTTTCCGTGCCCTTCGATCTGGATGCCCTGAAGTCGATGGCCGTTACCTTCGCCAGCATGGGCCTGACCGATCTGGTTTTGGACCCAGGCACAGCGCCCAACGGCAAGAAGCTGCAACAGACCCTGCAAAACTTCATCAACCTGAGGAGGGCTGCAGTCGAGGAGGCTCAGAGGGACATCGCCTACCCAGTTATTGCTCTGCCCATCAACGCCTGGCTCACAACTGAGGATCCAGTCAGGGCCGCTTACTGGGAGTCCGTGCTTACCGCTGCCTTCACCATCCGAGGCGGCGCCCTAATGGTCAAGCACTCCCTTGGCGCCCACAGCATGATGCCGGATATGCATCTGCGCTTCAACATCTACACGGATCCAAGAAAGCCCGTGCAGGTAAAGCCCGGTATCTATAAGGTAGGCAACCCAGGAGTGGAGTCCCCGGTCTTCGTGACCACCAACTTTGCCCTGACCTACTATACAGTTGAGTCTGATATCGCCTCCAACGGCATCGATGCCTACATCATCTCCATCGGTACAGATGGAATCGGCGTTCAGGCGTCTGTCGCCGGCGGCCAGCTCAACCCGACCAAGATCAAGGATGCTTTCGGCGAGACGGACTTCAAGTTCGAGGGCCAGAAGTATCCTGCAATTGTGCTGCCAGGAATGGCTGCCAAGTTCTCCGGCGAGCTCGAGGAGCTCTTCGGCGGCAAGGTCAAGATCATGGTCGGCCCAGAAGACTCCGGCCGCATCGTCGGCTGGATGAAGGACTTCTGGCCACCCAAGTAAGGCAAAAGCTATCTAGCGAATGTGCCCCCATTGTAGCATGAGGGCACAGAGCTTATTTTTAGAAGTCTATTTCAGAACCGGGAGGATTGATAATCATGTTCTTTGTAAGATCTGCATTGATCGTCCTTGGCCTAACTCTAATGGTTCTGTCCTGGAATGCCTGCGCACAATGGTCGCCAGGCGGAACGATGGTCTATATGGGCGATTTGAATCTGGCCAGGTCCTCGGTATCCAGCGGATCCGCGCCTTACACCGTTGGCGGCCCTTCAACCAGCCAGGCGTCTCAGAACAATTCGACGCAGAATGAAACCGTCAATAATGCAACTATGAACAATACGGCTTCGAATAACGCTGTCCCCGTCAATTCACTGGATATAAAGTCCCCGGGATTGCAGCCCCTGGATCTGTCCCATTATGCCAGCGATCGGACCAGCAAGAACCTGAAAGGATATAAGAACATCATGTATCCAATATCCGAGTCACGAGGGAGTACAGCAACAACTGCCTCTGGCGGTGGCTGTGGTGGCTGCAGCGGATAATGAGAAGTTCTTTCTTCTTTTTTTATAAAATCGCCGATTGATCAGCTAAATATTCCAGCCA
>CABMDX010000383.1 GCA_902385025.1 uncultured archaeon
TACTCGGCGAAGGAGCCCATGACTCTGATCCTTCTTGATGTCATAATGCCTGTCGCTGGCATTTTTTTCTGATTTTATATAATAACTCGATTCGTTTTTCATGCTGCGTCTTTCTGGCAATTGAGGCAGAGGCGTCTGCATGATTTCGTCTGCGACTCGATCTGCTTCCTGCTCAAAGCGATCAATTGCAGGGCCAATGGCCAGATCTGAATCCGCCACCATTTTGCGCTGAATAGGTTCCCGGCTTTTTTCATCTTCTTGCTTTTTGGGCGCCTCTTCGGGAGAAGATGCTGCGTCCAAGTTCGATTGAGATGGACTATTTCTATACTTCTTGTCCATGTTGCACATGGTGAGACCACCGATTATGCCATCGTCTTTTAGCCCGTTCTCCCTCTGGTAGTCCTGCACAGCCTTCTTTGTCTCCGGACCAAAGATACCATCGACTCCATAGACAGGGAGCGGAAAACCAGAATCGACCAGAGCCTGTTGGATCTTCTTAACATAAGGGCCTCTGGCGCCGATCTGCAGAAGTCGCTCTGTATCATAGCATGCCTCTAGCACACTGTCACCGCTAAAGCGCTCGGATTTCAAATCATGACCATCGCCTATCATTCTCTGAATGCGATTTTCAGGATCTATAGTCTTCTGGATTGTATGCACGAGCTCGTGGGCCAGCAGCCTTGAGCCGGAAGCCGTATCCGGCGCATATTGTCCTGAACCGAATACGACATGTGATCCCGCAGTGTATGCCCGTGCATTTATCATTCTGGCCGAGTCAGCCGCCCTTGGATCATTATGCACTCGCACATTGCCAAAATCATGACCGAAACGATATTCCATGAATGACCGGGTGTTTGGGTCCAGCCGATTTCCTTCGGATTGCAGCACTTCATGCACGATGCGCGGCGGTGCAGCAGGCATGGAATACCCAAAGTCCTGCTTTGGCAGAAGCTGCTTTTTCTCATGACACCTGGCACATTTGCGCCGCAAGATTCCAATACAATTGGATGTAAAATTCAGCGGATGATTTGTCTTTGCATGCATTTGCGATTTTGTGTTCATGGTAGATTCTCTTTAACCATCGGGCGTGCATGCATGCTCATCTCTTGAGACCTCTGTAAATCGATTGTGCCACACTGGCGCCTATCTTTTCAGGTTTTGAGCCCGGTACAATCTCAAAAGTGCCACCGTCCATCCTCTCAGTCTCGCCCCCGTGCTTGAAGGAACGCGGGATGCCCTGATTGGCTATTAAACTTGAAAGCTCTCGCTCCAGCGCTTCTGCTATACAATATCTGTCGCCGGGCTCAAAGCCGTGCAAGACCAGCTCCTCTATATGCAGCTCAATTTTCATGCCCATCCGTCAATTGATCATTTATTCATTACTCAATTATTGTCTACTCAAGAGGATTTTGTGATGATGGATTTTATGGCCCGGCAGCACAAAACGTTGAATCTGGGGCAAGATCGTATATGGTGCTTTTGTACGTGCTGCAATCATTTGAGGCGGGATTAATGGCGATCTTTCCCCGAGAGTTTATCGTTTTGCTGGGCTCGCTCCACCCCAAACACCAGGTTATTTCGTTCTGGAATCCTGCTGAGCAAACCCCAAAGGCATTGCTTACTTCGCTAAGTAGGTATCCACTTCCTCCTGAATGGCAGCCATAGAGAGTGATCCTCGCGTTCTGTCTGAAACGATTTCGCAACTCTTCTATTCTTTTTCTCGTCTGGCTATCCCTCAGACTGACTTGATCAATAAGGCCATTCGGATTCCATAGCACGTCATCTGCTGTTATCGTCCCCGCGAGAGCGAAACCATTTGCATTTGAATGACCTATGAGATCAAGAGCCTCAATAGAGTTCGGATTCTTGGATGCTATGAAGTTCAGAAGACCGCTAATTGTCGCCACCCCAGTCCCTCCACCTGATCCGTGAGCTGTCGCGGCCAGATCAACACTGGAAGGATACCAATTCCCACTTATCGCTGCAGTCACTTCGCTGGCATCGTTATTGAATGGCCTTGAAAAGCCGCTGCCATAGATCACAGACCTTCTGGCGATCCTTGGCGCCCCTGATTTATTCGCACCATCCTGCTGGATGACATGAACCAGCTCATGTGCAATCAACTCCCTACCATCATAAGTCCCGGGCGAATATTTGCCGTGTCCAAAAACCACATCGCTGCCAACTGTATAGGCTTCTGCGTTCAATGCCCTTGCAGATTCGGCAGCCTTTGAACCCGTATGAATTCGGATCTTACTGAACTCAAAGCCTTTATCCTTTTGATCATTAACAGCATTTGCTTCATGCCTATGAGGATTTTGCATCATATCCCTGGCAATTCGATCCGCCTCTTGCTCAAATTTGTCACCGGGCTCGCTTATATCCCACCCGGAATTTGCGCTCACTTTGGAGCTTCGGATAGGCATTTTGCTTATGTTGTGGTGAAGACGAGATTTTAGGAAAGATTTCGTATCGATATCCAATGCCTGCCCAGGTTCGCGAAGGACATCATGGACCGCAGGCGGTATGGCATCAATTTTGCCTGTAGCAGTGGAATGGTTCTTTAATAGGCGCTTCCTATCGGTGCAGTTGAAACAGCTTCTCTGAAATGTGCTTGCTGCTCTGTACTCCTGACGGCGAATTTCGTCCGATTTATGGCAGATCATCATTCTTATGCTCCATTAGAATGCACGCAGTTCAAGCATCCATTTCGATAAATCCATGTCAGTTACCAATCCCATTATATCCATTTGCAGACTTCTGCTTCTGTCAGAGGCTTTTCGAGCTTTGTATACTCAGATTGCGCCGCTTTCAGCAGATGCCCCATCCTGATGGGCTCTCCGGCATCCGCAGCCAGGAATGCCGCTCCGAGTGCTATGTTCCTGATGTTTCCCCCGGCAATGTTGAGCCTGGCCAATTTGCGGTAGTCGAGGCCCTCCAGAGGGGCTCCCTGTGGAAAGATCCTTTTCCAGATCTCTCTCCTCTGATCGACATCTGGGAACGGAAATTGAACCACGAACCTGATCCTTCGAAGAAATGCCGGGTCCAGGGCATTCTTCATATTGGTGGTGAGAATCGCAAGACCCCTGTAGGCTTCCATCCTCTGCAGGAGATAGCTGACCTCAATGTTTGCATATCGGTCATGGCTGTCTTTGACCTCGCTCCTCCTGCCGAAGAGTGCGTCGGCCTCATCGAAGAGCAGTATGGCTCCTCCTTCCTCTGCAGCATCGAAGACCCGCCTCAGGTTTTTCTCGGTCTCGCCAATGTACTTGCTGACCACCGAGGATAGATCAATCCGATAAAGGTCCAGATGGAGGTCTCGGGCCAGCACCTCTGCAGCCATGGTCTTGCCAGTGCCGCTTGCACCTGCAAATAGAGCACTTATCCCTGAGCCCTGAGAGCCTTTCGTTGCAAATCACATTGTCTCATAGACCCTGGAGCGGTTTCGCACGTGAACCGCAATATTTCTCAGCGTCTGGGTTTGAGGCTCTGGAAGCATCAGGTCTCTCCAATCGGCTGCAGGCTCAATATGCCCTGCCAGATCATCCAGGCGTGGGCGGGACTCACAGCGGCATCTCTCCCAAAGGGCTGTCATTATATCCTGGTCAAAGCCCGCCGTATCTGGAGACGATCTCAATGGCCCCAGTGCCTCAGCACAGATATTCTGAATGGCTTGCGAGCTGAAATCGAACTGGGACACCAGTGCCTCCGCCTGGCCGTCCGGGGAGAAACCTGCAGATTCAAGGGACTGATTCCAGATCGTGCGCTGTTCTGCTGATGTCGGCCTTTTTATATCGAGGTTTATGACAGTTCGTCCGCTGTTTTGCTGTCTGATGCTGCTGGAGATGATCAGGGGATAGCCTGCATCCTCGATCATCTGCGAAATATTCCTGCTGCCTGCTGCATCGGACTTGTCCAGATCATCGCATTCTACGAGGAGTGCACTTGAACTCATGGCTGCCTCTCGCTCCCATAGCCTGGTGAGGGCATCCAGCTCGTTCGCAGCCAGGGGGATCGCCCTTGATGCCATATAGCTCAGGTTCAATCCAAGAAGGTTGCAGGCATGCATGGCGATAGCTCTCCTGGTCCCGGAACTCTCGCCACAGAGCTGAATTGCTGGCAATGCAGATCTTCCTACCGCCCTCGACCACGCTCTGGCCAGTCTTTCTGCGACCGATCTATGCGATGGCACCAAATCTGCTTCCAGGCCGATGGGCCTGATTATGCCTGCCAGCCTCTCGTCGATGTATTGTATTCCTGTCAATTGGTGCAACACTCGCTCGTCTATGCGGAGCCTGCTATTTGTCAGTCCATCTTCAGATCCAAGTTCTATGAGACGCCAGTGCCTGAGGGGAGATGCAGGTGCGAGGGCACTCCAGTGAGCACCAGGAATTGCAGCCAGAGTCATGCCGAATGTTGGATAGGGACGCTCCGGTCTCCCCTGCGCCAGAGAGCACAGAGCTGCAAAGCTCGAATCCAGCTCCATTCCTGCGCATATGAGCAGGATATCTCTCTCGAAACTCGATAATCCAAAAGACTTGCAGAGGGAATCCAATGCAGAGGGGCCGGGCAATGAATCTAGGGCCTCCGACAGCCTCTCCTGAAGCATTCGCTCCTTTTCTCCGTCGTCCTGCTCTCCTGGCTGTGAATGGCGCTCCAGCGAGCTTCTTACAATTGCAAGCGATGCGGTAAGATAACGCTGGTTTGCCTCTGTCCAATCGGAATTTGAGGGCCCCGTCATTTTATATTTGCCACCGTAATCGATTTTGGATCATTTGCATCAAAAGTGGCCCGCTTTATGAATGTCGGAGGCCTCGAGTTGAGATCTATGAACTGGCTCTCCACTCCATCGATACGCAGGCGAACCGGGTGATCTCCACTGGATACCAGGCTCGCATCAAAGATCAACTGGTATGTTGGCAATACGGGTGACACTGGCAGGATCTCTTTATTCCCGATCAACAGAGATGCCTTCTGGCCCTGGCGGAGCATTGGATTGAAATTGATCTTTAAAGAAGCCTTATCTAAGGCATCAATAGAGACTATAATCGGCGCCAGAGAAAATGCCAGCTCATTTGTAACTCTCAGATCTTTTTCAAATGTAAATGTAGCCCAGAGAGTATATTGGCCCGCAGGCCACAGCATTGAAGGATCCGGATCATCCGGATCTTCATTTGGATTTAGGGGATCAGGATCTTGGGGAAGCCGAACCTTTAATTCGCCGGCAGTTGCTCCTGCCAGGGGAACTGCCGCGTTTGGCTCCTTCATCCA
>CABMDX010000384.1 GCA_902385025.1 uncultured archaeon
AATAGTAATCGACTGAATTTTCTTTTCACAACACATTATAATGCAATTTCTGGATCAATGCACCTCACTGTGAAATACTATTCTGAATACTATGAAAGCTTTATTCCTGAAAATAACTCAAAATACATGTTTTTAACTATTAACTACAACTTTCAACTCTTGGAAAAGCTTTATATACCACCAAAACCAGTTTAATATTGTGCCAAAACGGCCAGACAACCTGTCAAATAACAAGACGGGGTGAAGGGAGGCTTATTCGTCTGAGGGGATGGATGAACCTTCGCAGAAACCAAAATCAGTAAGAGGGGCGTAAAACAGCGAATACATCGGAAGAATGGGCTACTGTCTCGGTTCATAAATATATTCACAAAAGAGCAACACTGTGATAGGGCCTTATTCATCCTATGAATAGTCTCGCTAGCTCGTGCAAGCAGACGTCACCGAAATAACGAAGGGAAGGGGACGATGGGAGTAGCAATGAAGGGGATAAGGTGGCCCGCAAGGCCATCGGAAAATGGTAAACTGCTTCACAGATGTTACGCTTTTCTCAAAGGGATGGCACAAAAAAGAGAAACGAAAGGGAGTGCATATCGGACGCTGGAATACTCGTCTGTCTACAGACTGTTCACTGCCGGAAAGGGACGGCAAGTGACGAGAACAGAATCGAGATTTCAGATGCCTCGGCCTTTTGAATAGAGCCCAAACTATCGGAAAGGGACGATAGAGGGGCAACGGTCGGGAGTGTCCGGCAGTATTGAAGGGAATGGGCCAAATGCTGTGGTACGGTAAGGGGATGAAGGGAGTCCGGTTCACACACTGCAGTCTTGGTCCTATCGAGGGGATGGCACAAAAAGGGATTTGTTGCAGGATCGGGGCGGCATTGAGGGGGAAAACTATGCCACTCCGATCCGAGATGAAGGGGTTATGGAGGGGAAAATAGATGAGAGGACATATTAAGCTGTTCACATTGCGGATAGACCCTCAGAGGATGCATCAGCAGCAAGCTGCCGGGGCAAATGATGGCATCAGCTCTGGACTATGTCGTGGTACATCATCCTCTGTCGAGCGCGCATTTCTGCCGGCCATGCAGGAATTATTGTCCGCAAGATAGTAAGGGACGACTATGAGGATCCGGATAGAGATAGAAGACAAAGGGCTCAAATCTTCCCACGAGTTTGAGTCACAGAATATGGATGGGGAGGCTTTGCGAGAACGCATTATAGGCTTTCTATCAGCGTCCGGTGTCTTCGAGGGCCCAGAGGTAAAGGGCAGATCGGCAGCCAATGCATATGATTACCCAGGCAGCAGTGGAACGCTGATGGACCGTCTGGAAGGATTCATTAAATTCGAGTTTTCCAATACATGGTTCACAACTCAGGAGCTTAGAGAAAAATATGAGACTGTCGCGGATGATATCAAGCTCAGCACAGTCTCGACTTATCTATCCCGTATGAACCGCGATGGTCTTCTGGACCGCAGGGGAAACCGAAATAACCGGCAATATAGGTTGATCGAGAAGATCGAACCGGAAGCATCAGTGCCTCAGAATTATCAGCGCCAGAATAGCTATGAAAAGAAGAGAGCAGAAAGCAGATGGTAAAAAGGCCCGGCCGGAAAGCCATTTTGAGCTTCCCACCTCCCATACAGTCTTTCGCCATGAATTTCCGGCCTGGTTCCTCTGCTTATTTAGACTCCTTTAAGGCTTGTTCGGGTCAGATTACTGCTGTAGATGGCATAAGAGTTCTGCGGATCTAATTGCAGCACCCTATCAAAGGCGCTTTGAGCCTCTTTTGTTTGATTTGTCGCTACAAGAGCGAGGCCCGCGCAATACAATGCGATTGTATTTTCGGGCTGAAGCTGGATGGCTTTTCTAAAGCTTTGCAGGGCCTCCTCCGGCTTTCCGGTCTGGTTTTGGGCCATGCCCAGGCCCAGCCACGCCTGAGCATCTTCTGGAGCAAGACTTGTGGCATTCCTGTAGGCATCGACGGATTGGCCGTAGCTCCCCAGGATGTAATAAACCATTGCCAGGTTATACCAGACCTCCTCGGAAACTGTATTTGCTTTGCATGCCTCTTCCAGGCTTTCTCTTGCCTCTCCCAGCCTTCCCGACAGAGCCAGCAGGCTTCCTCTATTGGACAGAGCGGCATAATTCGTTGGGTCGCCCTCGAGTATTCTCTCAAAGCATTGCAATGCCCCGGAACTATTGCCCAGGCCCACAAGCGCCAACCCCTTACCCATCAAGGCATCTTTATCCTCAGGTTTGAGATTAAGGGACTTGTCGTAGAGCTGCAATGATTGGCTATATTCTCCCAAGCTTGAGCGGACATCGGCCATTCCCCTGTAGCTTCTGGCATTGCCGGGATCATTGTTAATGGAACGATTGTAAAGCTGGAGAGCGCCGCTGTAGTTGCCCTTTTCTCTTTGCAGGTCGCCGGCTCCGGAAAGTGCATTCGGGTTTCTCGGATCAATGTGTTGGGCAGACTCATAACACTGCATTGCTCCTTTCAGGTCTTGCAGGCGCAAAAGTGCGTCACCCTTCCCCGTCCAGGCATCTGTATTATTTTTCTGCAGGGCAAGAGCTGCTTCATAGGATTGAAGGGCGGACCTGTAGTCAGCCTGGGCAAAATAGGCATTTGCCTCTCCGAGCAATGCTCCGATGCGTCCCGGATCAATTGCCAGGACCTTCTTGAAGTACGGCAAGGCCTTTTCAGGAGCGTTCTTTCGCAGGAGCAGGTCTCCCTTGCCTAAAAGCGCCTGGATATTGCTTGCATTCAGAGATATGACTCGTTCATAGGCCTCCATTGCACCTGAAAGATTCTTCTGATCGGAGAGCACATCTCCTTTGCCCATGAGCGCACGGATGCTATTCGGATTCAGGGAGAGCACTCTCTCATAATATTGCAGTGCTTTATCCTTCTGTCCCTGCATCTGCAAAGCATCTCCCTCTCCCTCCAGGGCTCTGATGTTTTTCGGGTCCAAGGCGATGACCTTCTCAAAGCTGTCTATGGCCGAGGCATAATTCTGCATTTTCAGGAGAGCGTCTCCTCTTCCAAGCAGCGATTGTTGGCTTTTTGGTTCTATTTGCAGAGCCTGCCAAAAGGCCTGGGCCGAAGCGCCATAATCCTGCAGGGCATAGAGCGACTGGGCTTTTCCCATAATTGATTTATTATCAGAGGGGTTGCGACGCACTGCAGCTTCATAATAGCTCAGAGCCTGATCATATCTCTGGAGGGCATATAAAGCGTCGCCATTGCCGGATAGGGCCGCAATATTCTCCGGATCTTTCTGCAGGACCCGATTAAAGCAATTCATGGCATCCTCATAACTTTTTTGTTGCAGGAGAAGAAGACCCTTATTCAGAGTTGCAGGGGTGTTATTTCCATCCAGCTTCTCTGCCATATCATAGCTATGCAGGGCACCATCTGAGTCTCCCTGACTCTGCTGGACTCCGGCAAGGCTCGCGTAAAGCGTCGAGTTCCCGCCATCCAGCCGCAGTGCAGAGTAAAAGCACAGCTCTGCCATTTTGTATCTTCCAGCGGTCTCCTGGATGCGGCCCTTCCAGGCCCAGGCCTCAGAGCTGGATTGATTGATCTCCAGAGCCTTGTTCAGGCAGACGACTGCATCCCTGGATCGCCCCAGCCGCCAGAGGGCCACGCCCTTGTAGAGCCATGCTTCGGCGCTCTTGCCACCCAATTCCAAAGATTTATTGAAGCTCTCCAGAGCACGCGAATAGGAGCCATTTCGGCTCAGGCTCAGGCCCTGTAACAAATAATAATTGAAATCGTGCTCTCCTGCAGACATATCCTTTTTCGTTATGCCAGAGGCGTTTCCCGATTCGCTCCGGTTCCGGCCTACATTCATCAGGGCCGAAGCCCTCTTTTTTCCTGCCTCTGCAGGCAGGTTATTGGGAAGGAGGACAAGTGCCGTCTCGTAGCTCTCAATAGCCTCGGAGAAGAGGCTCCGGTTCAGAAGGCTATTGCCCTCCTGTGTCAGAGCATCGACAAGGCCTGCGACTGCCTCTTCGCTCCTGGGATTCAGCCTCGAAGCCTCCTCAAAAAGCTCCCTGGCTCGTGTGATATCTCCTTTCTTGAGAATTTCATGGCCCTGTCCTACCAGGGCCAGGGCTTTGCCCTCTTTTGCCTCCTGATCCGTAGGATTGGCAGCGAGTGCAAGATTGAAGCAGCTATGGGCCTCTTCAGATCTTCCCAGATGCGTAAGCGCAGTCCCCTTTAGCTTCTGGGCCTGGATGTTGGCAGGGTCAAGGGCGAGAACCGAATTGCTGATGCTAAGAGAGCTCTCGAACTTGTGGTCATAAAGACCAGCCTGGCCCAGAGAGAGCAGCGCTTTTATCATTCCAGCAGTCGCCTGGGCCTTTGCTTTCGTGCTCTCGCTCAGGCGGGAGGCATTGGCATAGCGATTGATTGCATCTCCATAGTCTCCTTTTTCCATAGATGCATTGCCTCTTCCCATCCACGCCTCGGCAAGGCTTTTGTCCAAAGATAGTGCCTTGTCGTAGGACTTTTCTGCCCGCCGCCAATCACCGGCCAGCTCGCTTGCCTTCGCATCCTCCAGCCAGATGCCTGGAATTTGAGGCTCCCACTTAAGTGCAAGATTAAAGCATAGCTCTGCCATCTTGTAGCGGCCCATTAGCAGATATGCCTGGCCCTTGCCGCGCCATGCCGAGGCGTTCTCGCCATCGATCCTTGTAGCGCTCTCAAAGCAGTCAACAGCCTCCTGAAGGCTGCCCTTGAAAAGCGCGTCATCTCCCTTTTTCAGCCAGCAGGCAGCACTTCCCTTGTCCTCTGTGCAGCTCTCGGAAGTGGCCATGGCCGTGGGAAACAGCAGCAAGACGCAGAACAAGAGAGCTAATAGCTGCAAAACGCCTGGATGCAAGGTGCATCGCGGCATAAGAGAAGGCAATCGCATATGGGCATGGGAGCAGGAAAACTTATGCAATGGAATCACTGCTTTTAATTTGAGTCTTGATCGGATATAATCGTGCCTCTGAACAGAGCCTCGACATCTCTTCCTTCCACAAAAGCAAGACCATTTGCGGCAGCGTAGCTCATTGCATCGCCTTTGGACAGTGCCTGTCCGGTTTCACCGTTCAGCATTTCGCACACCACCGTAGCAGGTATGACCCCGGCTGCCTTTGCCAGAACCATGGAAAGCTCAGTCTGGCCGCGCCGATCTCTCAGGAGGCCGGGAGCTGTGCGAAGAAGCGGCACATGACCGGGCGAGCGGAATCTGTCTCCGAATTTTATTTTGCTATCCTTCAAGGATTCTGCAGTTATCGCCGCCAGCTCTCTGATAGTCAGGCTCCTATCTGCATCTGTAATGCCTGTGTAGGTTTTGCGGTGATTAACCCATAAGGAGAAGGAGGAACGGACATCGTAAGGAATGTCGCCTGCCTTTTCAGAGACAAGTTCAAGCGCAGGAAGGGTTTTTCCGGATCCTGCGGCTTCCATCAAGATATCCGAGAAATAGGGAAGCCCGAGCCTCCTGCAGGCAAGCGGATCGATGGCGACGCAGATCAATCCTCCGGCATCCTTGCGCATCTGGTAGACAATGCGGGGAGTGATAAATTCTGCCGCTATCACCAGATCAGTCTCTTTCTCCCGGTCATCGAAGTCGTAGAGAAGTATTGCTTTTCCTTCTGCCAGCGCTCGAATAGCCTGTAAGGTCATTCCAGCGTCACCTCTACAGCATCGCCATCTGCAAGCTGCAATACCTCGCGCAGCTTAACAGGAGCTATGACTTCAACCAGCGTTTGGGGATAACTGCTCCGGTCAGGCCGGATGACGGCAGCCTCAATTCCGTTTATTCTTATGCGAAAGCCCCTGCATTCTCCAAAGGTTCTGCCCTCGTCCCTGAAGCCCTCAATTCGAACAGCCCTCTTTGGCGCGGGAACAAAGGGCTCATCCAGCTTTATATTCAGGGTGCCGGCATAGGGCACGAAGCCAAAGTGCTGCTCGAACTGCTTGCGGTAGCCTTCTCGGGAGATATAATACTGACCCTCCCCCAGGCCGCCGGCGACCCTGCCTCGCAGGACTGCAACAGGCTCGCCTTCAAAAAGGCTCCTGTAATCCTGGTATTCGGACTGCAAGAGCAGCCTGCCAGGCTCCGTGATCCTGATCTTCTGGCCGGAGCCGGTCTTCTTTCGCTCAATGCATCCCTCTTCCTCCAGAGAAGAGAGCCTGCGAGCGGCAGTCTGCGGACTTGTTCTCAATTGCGAGGCCAGGACGGAGGAGGAGATAGCAATCTGCTCATGCATGCCGCCCAACAGCGCCAGCCGCTTCAAAGTTTCAATATGCATAATTTGTCCCTAATTATCAAATTCCATTTTTGAGAAGCTTATCAATTATGGAATGCCTGAAGGCGCGCTGATATTTAACTGTTTTCAGCTTTTATCCATCTTCATAAGCCCGATATCATCCATGTATTCGTAACCCAGGTATTGCAGAATCTTTTCCCTGTTGTTTCCGATCAATGCCTTTTCGTTGGCGAGAACCGATCCGATAAGAGAAATTATATCTCCTTCTCCATCCCAGTTGCTGGTAAGGATCTCTTGCGACCCTATCTCCTGGCGGATCCTCTCTGCTACAAGGGCGCAGAGGAAGATATCGTCAATGTATCCATAGGGGCCGTAGGTCTCCTCGGGCATCACATCATAGGGCAAGACGAAGTAAGCAATGGAGGCAATGACAATTGGCCTCATCCTGCCTGGAAGCCTGGGGTCGTCGAGAATTCTGGTCAGAAGCCTATACATGGCCGGGGCCTGGAATATGATATCATCATGCCGACCTTCGTATGCGGCTATGTCCTTTTCTAGCCAATGATCAAATGAAGCCATAATTGAAGACCACTTTACTATCCTTTGTGCAGTTCAATGTTGCCGTCGCAGCCGTCTGGATCGCTTTTTTGGGATTGTCGTCGGAGGTCCGTGTTCTGCGAGCCTATGGCCGCGGCAAAAAAAGATAAAGCTTCATAATTTTCTCGAAAGTTCCCGAAAAAATCCAGATGCATAATTTGGATCTGTATTATATTCAATGCCGCATGTATTTGATTTTCCTAGCCTGATGATCTAAATCCAAAAACTTATTAGGTATGTCGACGAACAATTTAACGGAGGTTTTGTATGAAAATTCTGCAGGGATTCATAACACTTGCACTACTTCTAATGCTGTTCGTCCCTCTGGCTTTTGCTCAGGAGGTCAGCATGGACCATCTCAACCAGATGATGGCGAATAGTTCTGACAATCTCACCACATATACATACACCCGCACAGCGGAGAGCAAGATCATCTACAGCAATGATTCGCTTAATACAAAATTCGAAGCTGTTAAGTCCACGGAAGGAAAGGTGAATCTGCCGCTTCAAGAAGGCTGGTGGAGCCATAAGCTTTCCGACAAAGGAAATGGAGAAATTTTGACGTGGCAGGGATATTATTTAAACGGATCAGAATACTGGAAGGAAGAGCAGAACTGGACTCAATTCAACCTCACAGATCCCAACGCGGTCATGGAAGACTATAACGAGCTTCCTAGCCAAATCGATCTCATCCTCTACTCCAATATGTCTATCGCGGGATCGGATAGCATCGATGGCGATGATTGCTATCGGCTCGTGGGCGCTCCAATTCGCCAGATTACCGAGACAATTCTTGGACTGGAGCTCTATGCATCATATCTCAACTCGCCCTTCCCCTTGCCTGATGATTTCAGCAACAAGAGCTTTAATTTCGACAATACGAGTCTCCTGGAGAACAGCAACGTGACAATCGTCGCCTGGGTTTCCAAGAAGACCGCAATACTGCGGAGAATTGACATTGACTCAAATTTGACAATCACGCCGCAGATTCTGAAAATCGAAGAGCCTGAATTCAAGATACAGGCCGCTCTCCATGAAGTGACCGATTACCAGGGCTTCGGAGAGCCGGTGAATATCAAGCTCCCGGCAGAGGCCCTCAAAGCATCCTATCGCACCAGTGGATCTGATTGGAGATGGGCAATCTTCGGGCTACTGGAGCCTTAAGGAGGAACAGGTCATGACTGCATTTGATGGGGAGCCCGGCAGGGCTGGATTCATAAGGACGCTGCTGGCGGTTTTATTTATTCTGGCATTTCTGGCAATGAGCCTGCCTACAGCCTTGTCTCAGAATCCAACCGCGGATGATGTGCGCTCGTATTGCGTCAAAATGGGATATCTCTACAAATCATCTCCTGCAATGAACGGAGGGCAG
>CABMDX010000385.1 GCA_902385025.1 uncultured archaeon
CGGTTTGCTCCGTCTAAACTGTTTATCAGAGAGGCTACTTCACTGGGCACAAATCTGGCCCAATCGCCGCCTTTGCACATGAGATCACGGATGGCAGTTCCTGAGAATAGATCTCTGTGATGCATAGGTATCGATCTGATCTCCACACTCTCTTCCGAAAAGAGCCGGACAACCAGAGGATTGCTAGAATAGACTACATCAAAGCGCGGAACCAGAGACTGAAGATGAGAGACCCAAACAGAATTGCGGTTGATATCCTGAACGGGAACAACGTAGCACCGTCTTCTCAGATCCCCTTTGCCCAATGCCGCATAAATCATCTCCATTCTCTCTCCTCCGGTGAAGGGATTTTCCATGCTGTGGCTCTCCTGGGCGCTGCCTATCACTATTACAATCTCCTCCATCTCCTCGGCTATCTTTTCCAGGACTGCTTGATGTCCAAGATGGTAGGGCTGGAAGCGCCCAATGTAGAGTCCACGCATGAATCAAATTCCTTTCCGGTCCGATCTCTCTGTCTGGTGTAGGCAGAAATATATTCAGCCTTTTTCTGCAATGCTGCGCGATCTATTTTCCGATGACCTGCTTTCCGATCAGCTTGATGGCGCTCTCCTTATTGGGGCCAATGGGCGATCCGACAACAATCTGGGTGACGCCGGGCTTGAGAAGCTCATCAACTCTGGCTCTGCAGTCCACGGGAGCGCCGGAAACGGAGAATGCCTCGGTCATCTTTGGCGTGACAAGCGCCATGGCAGATTTAAAGTCATACTTGCCTATGGCGTCAGAGATCCTCTTGGCCTCGTCCATGCCGATGCCATGCCTTTGCAGCACGTTCTCAGGCGATCCGGCCACGATAAAGGCCACCACAATCTTCGAGGCGTTCACGGCCTTGGCCTGGTCTTTGTCAGCACTGAAGCTGGCATAGGCGCATACCTGCACATCTTCCGGCTTTCTGCCTGCTTTTTCTGCACCCTGGCGTATCATCGGCACTGCGAACTTGAAGTCATCCGGATGAGAGGCATTGATGAGCACACCATCGGAGATCGCGCCTGCAAGCTCCAGCATCTTCGGTCCCTGCGCGCCGATGTAAATGGGGATCTTTCCGGAATTAAATGCCATCTGTGCGCCCTTAAAGCCCGCCTGATTTACCTGCTCCTTTGCGAGGAATGACCTGATTGCCAGAACAGCTTCTTTTACCCTTGTCAGTGGCTTATCCCAGTCAATTCCCATCTTGTCAAATGTAGCTTTGTCGCCCGGCCCTATGCCCAGGATTGCCCTTCCACCGGAAAGCTCGTTTATGGAAGCGATGCTGGAGGCAGTTATAGCAACACTTCTGGTATAGGGATTTGTGACACCCGTTCCCAGGTGAATTTTATTGGTCATCAGGGAAAGAACCGCCATAGTGGTCCAAACATCCCTGTTGTTATAATGATCTGTGATCCAGATATTCTGAAATCCTGCATCTTCTGCCAGCTTTGCCATATAGCCGATCTTCAAAACGGATTCATCAGGTACGAACTCTATTCCAAACAATTTAGATCTCCTCCAGATCGATGCGATCACCGGCATTGATTCGGAAGGCTTCGGCAGCACTTCCCTGGTTGACCGCGATTTCTGCATACCCATGGCTTCCAATGGTTATAAGCGGTTCGATCCTGCGAGCCATGGCATAGGTCTTTACCTTTTTAAGCTTGATTCCTTTCAGGCTGATCTCGAACGTTGGTATTTTTCGCATATTCAAGATCAAGTTACCGAAGCGGTCAACGTAGATGACTGTAGCAGAAAATCCCTTCTCCGTCTTCCTCGCCTCCTCGAATGCCAGATCTTTTGGCCTCACCCTCGATCCGAAGCTGGCAGGACTGCTGCCTGCAGCAAGAAGAGACGCCACCGGCGCGAAAATATCCCGGCCGTGGAAGGTATTCGATGTCGTGGCCACAAAAAGGCCGGCGATCTTGTAGGCCAGAGGTGTGCCAAGCATTCGTGCTGCAGGCATGAGAAGTCCATTATCCGGGCCCACAAAGAACTGTCCGCCGCTCTCTACCACCAGGCCGCGCCTTTCGGTGCCTACGCCAGGGTCTACCACAGCAACGTGAATAGTGCCGGCAGGAAAGTAGCGGGCCGAGGAGAGCAGCGCAAAAGCGCCTGCCCGCACATCCTGGGGCGGAATGTCGTGGGCTATATCCACAAAGACGATGTTCTCAACGGGCTTCTCTTTGAGCCTGCTGAGGATTACTCCCTTCATCTGTGCAGGATAAAAGGAGCCAAAGTCAGTGGTGAGAGTTATGATCAACATTTTGCTCAAATCTCAATCGAATTTTGCTGCTCCAAAAAGACTGATCGATTCACGAATAGCAATTCCCCTCTTCTCCAACTCCTTTATGAAACGATCATAGGCCCCGCCCTTTATGGCGTCTTCTGGAGCCACTATGCCCTTCTCCTCAATTTCGCCTCCCGCCAGCATTCTGGCAGCAATTGCCGCTGATGAGCCTGTCACCCTGGCCATGGCTGAAATCCCGTTTGAGCTGTCGGCAGGAGTCCACATAAAATAGTCGGCGCGTCCTTTTCTTCCCATGGCCGAATTCCACATGACGCAGATGTCTTCATCCCCAGGCAGCGGCCTCAGCCTTGGCTCGATCAATTTGAGAAGGAAGCTTCTTGGGACGATGCTCTCGCCAGCATAATCGACCGGCTCAAGATCCAGCAGGCCGCAATCCTTGAGAGCATCTATGGCCTGCCAGTGGCCGGGCCAGCGAATGGTCTTCTCTTGGAAGCTGATCAGATTTCTGCGGGTGTAGAGAAAGCTGGGCATGCCTGGCGTAATGGCGCACTC
>CABMDX010000386.1 GCA_902385025.1 uncultured archaeon
GCAATTTTTTCTTCTCTCTCGCAGTTTTAAATGCCCACCCAACAAATGAATTCATAACAATCAATAGTTTTATTAGTATATATATTTTTCGATACTTATAAAGATTCTGGGTTTATAGGAATCCTCAATTGTCAAAAAGATGCATTTGCAGATCTAACCATGGGCCCTGCGTGCCTGGCGCTCATGACGATCGAGGTACTCCTTTACAGCTTCGACGATGACATCTGAACGCTGCACGTAAAGAGAGCCCCGGCTCCGTATGACAAAGTTCGTCAGCCGATCGTTCAGATCGCAATTCAGCTCCACCTCAATTTTAGGCATGTTCAATCATTAGCAGTAGGAGTATTAATAATTAATTTCAGTCTCCGCGCTCTCTAGCTATGGCTTCAGCCTTTTTATCTCCAGATATCTGACTTTTTCATCCGGATAGGCAAAGACCATCAGCTTTCGCACCGAATGCGCCAGCCGCACTGCCCTTGAGAGCACGGGCGGCAAAAAGACGTGATCCATTGAAATGGTATGTACCAGATATTCGGAGTGCGGCACCTTCTTTGTGCCCGCGACCTCCTTGTAGACCCGAAAGTGCGTGCCGAACTTGAAGCCAGTCTTGACTACCAGACTCTTGTCTCGCAGATCCTTGTAGACGCCGTATTTCAGGTCGAAGTCGCTTTCGATCTGGCGAGCGATGGCGATGAAGCTTTCCCGATCCAGGGGCACTCCTGAGCGATCGGAGAGCTCAATCAAACCCTTCTCAAGGAGATAGCCGGATTCCACCAGGGAGAGCTGCAGCCTCTCACCTACCGGCTTTCCAAAAAAACCGTGCTCATGCAGCCTGCGGGATGCCTCGATGTCCCAGAGCACCACGCGATCCTCCAGAAGCGTCGCCATACCGCCTGCTTCCAGATCAGCCATATTGCCGCTTAAAGCCTTCTCTTTGGCTTCATAAAATGTGATGTCGCTCTCTTCGTCGACGATGGCCAGCATCAGCTTCTTTCTCATCTGGCCAGCAACGGCTACAGGCTCGAGAATATCCTTTAAGGGGAGCGGCATGCGCTCGGAAATCACCAGGACATAAAACTCCGCGGGGCTTTTTCCAGGATGGCCGCCTCTTGGATAGACACGAAAATCAGGACGGCCCGGCTGGACATAGTAGCCGCGCTCTCGCAGATCTTTATAGACTACATAGCGAAACTCAAAGCCCTTTTCCAGAGAAGTGGCAGCCTGGAAGAAGGCTTTGAAGTCCATCTCCAGAGATCCAGAGAACACCCTGATCTTCGAGCGGTCCAGGAGATAAGCGGCCTCTACCAGGGACAATTCCAGGCCCTTGCCCCTGGGCCTGCCAAAATAGCCCTGCATATAAAGCTCGGCCAGGGCCTCGGGCCCCAGCCGGATTTTGTCGCTCTTAAGCTGGCCTAAGATCTCCTCGGACATGGCGCAGTAATACCTTACTTCAGGTGCTCAGCTTGTCCGGCCAGATGCCGTGCAGGATGCCAAGGGTCTTGTCCACAAGGCTATGAACATCGGCAGCCGGATAGCCTGCAGAGATCAGGTAAGATTCGACGTGATTGGGCACTGCGATGGACATCTGCTCGACCATGGATACAGTCTGCAAGACTGTGTAGTCTCCGAGCTTGAAGGGTATAATGGCATCGGAGACTATAAGCTCATAGATCTCCGGGCTGATGGGCCGCTCAATTCCTGAGAGGAAGGCTTCGAGGATCTCGCTCGTCCAGCTATGCTTCTTGCCTTCATCCTGATAGGGCATGACCACGACCTCACGGGTCTTGGCGTACTGCTCCACGAGCTGGGCAGGCGTGACACTTCCCTTGAAGACCAGGTTCAGGAAGTTGGTGTGGGGTACGGTGGTCGGAACTTTGCTCGCACGAATGGAGAATTTAATCTCCTCGAATACTGTGCCTGCATCTGTTCCCTGGTGGCCTGCACCTTTGCCAAACTCTATTGCACTCGGAGAGGCCTTGACCACTGTATGCGGGTCGCCATGCCTGCGGTCGATATTGCCGAGGACTGCGGTGAGGCCCAGAGGGCGTGCAGCCAATGCCAGGCGAGAGAGGCCGGTGGTGTTGCAGCTCGTGCACTGCACCAGTCTCGGCTTAGCCTTGAGGAACATCTCATAGTTCTCTAGACCAAAGAAGAACTCACGGGCAAAGTCGGCTTTGAGCTCATCAGTGATAGGGATCTTTTTGCTCTCTTCCAGCCCCTTGAGCAGCTCCGGCCTGTCTGCGCCTCCCATGAGAGAGACAAAGCAGCCGTGAGCAAGACCTGCCTCTACATAAGGCAGCTCTTCATCACCGGGTGTTCCAACCATCAAGAAATCCGATGCCTCGAAGAAGTCGTCATAGCCTCCCTCGATCTTGATTCCGGTCTTTGCCCACTTCTCCTTATCGGCATTGTTGCTGACGAAAACCTTCACACCATACAGACGGTTGAATTTGGCCACCATGGACAGGGCGCGGCCATGGGGACGTCGTACCAGTATATTCAGGTCGCCCTCAATTCCTGCCGCTTTCTTGACCTCGGCCAGCGCCAGAAAAGTTCTCTTATTCTCTGTTCCGTCAAAACCTACAAAGCCAGCATTGGACTTCAAGCATCTTCACTTCCTGATTGGGAGTCTAAGTTACTGTATTTTAATCTTTCCTGGATTGTGAATTCACCCGAAAGCTGCAAGCATCAATGTTCATAGAAAACCCAAATTCCTGCGGGAATGCCGCTGTGCAGTTTTGCCACATGGATGCATCCCAGCAACTGGAAAAATTTTATGGGATTAATTGCAGAAATATTTTAAAAAATGAACACACCTGCAAAAAAAGTTATAATCTATACACGTCTGTCTGATGCAAAGGTGTCCAGGATGCGCCCCGCTATGAACCGGGCAGCCTCTTCGGGACTCATCCTTGTGGTATCCACCTCGATTTCAGGAGACACCGGCTCCTCATAGGCCACATTGACTCCAGGAACCGCTGCCTTTTCCGTGGCCGCTTTCCTGTAAATGTCCTTGGGCGAGAATTTCGCATTCCTTTTCATCTCCCGATCAACGCAAACCTCCAGGGGCGCGCGGATAAATATTTCCCCAAAATCGGGGATCATACTTCGGGCAGAGTCGCGATAGCGGCGCCTGTTAGCTGTGGCATCAATCATGACATTTACCCCTTCCTCAGACAGCAGCCGGGCCATGTAAGCGAGGCTTGCATAAAC
>CABMDX010000387.1 GCA_902385025.1 uncultured archaeon
GATCCCAGGGCAAGCATTTTCACCAACGTGTTTCGTGAAGTTGAGCTAAGGAAAATTATCGTTCCAACACTCTTTATTGTCGGAGAAAATGAGGTTATTTATAATCCCGTCAAGGCTATCGAAAAGGTCAATCAATTGATACAAAACGCAGAGACAAAACTGGTCCCGAATGCAGGTCATTTCGTCTCGATGGAACAACCTGAACTGGTAAATGAGCATATCTTAAATTTTCTGAAATGACTGCCGAGCGAGCCCAGACCATCCCGCTCTATCGGAATTCTGCCGGGTACCCGCAATGCCCAAGGCCGCATCTACTCCAAGACCAGACTAAGGATGTCCCGGCCTACGAACGGCTCAGCGCAATGAGGGCAAGCAGCAATAGCCAAGGCTCTTGACCACTTGCTTTTATCTTGGCTAGACAGAAAACTGTTAAATTCTAATGGCGCCAATAGGATATTGATATGTTCGCAGAGTACATAGCAGCTGCCCTGGAACAGGCAGAATATGAAATAATCGATAATCCCGAGCCGTATTATGCACATGTTCCTGGACTGCAGGGAGTGTGGGCTACCGGCAAAACTTTTGAAGAATGCCGTCGGGAGCTTATCAGCACGATTGAAGGCTGGATCGTGCTGGGACTTCGGATGGGGCAACCCATTCCACCAATAAATGGCAAAACAATTGATGTATCCGCGGAGCCGGTACCAGTTGTCGAATAAGCTTGTCCCGGTTTCAAGACGAGAACTGATCCGGCGATTAGGGGAACTAGGATTCGGCGGTCCCTACATCGGTTCGGGACATGAATACATGATAAAGGGAGCCATCCGGATAAAATTGCCAAATCCTCACCGTAGCCAGGATATAGGTGCTGACCTTCTGGCCAGAATTTTAAGGGACTCCGGCATATCTCGTGAGGAGTGGTTCCTAGCCGCGTAGGCTCCAATCCAGTGTAATCCGCGATAAAGTCAGATCCAGTATCAAACACAGGCGCATCCGCTGAGCGAGGCGCTGGCCTGCCATCCTCCTCGACCATATGCCTTCGAAAGTCCCTTTCGCTACCAAAAGCCTTTTCGTGAGATGTGTACAACCGTGATAAATGGAGGGAATATATGAAGCTAAGATATATCCTACTCGCCCTCGTCCTGCTGGTGCCACTGGCTTCCTTGGCACCAGCAACAGATGGTGATACGCATCTTGCGGGAGATGCAATCGATGTAACACATACGAGCGCGGACCATGCCAAAGAGGCCGTCGCAAAGGCGGATGTATTTGTCGGATCTATAAAATCCAACAAGTATCACTATCCAAGCTGTCAGTGGGCCGAGAAGATAAAACCGGAAAATAAGATCTGGTTCTCGAGCTCTGCAGACGCTCGCGCTCAGGGTTATTCGCCCTGCAAGGTATGCAATCCTCCATAAGGCAGACTCTCGTTATATTTTTCTATACCAGTCGGCTATACAGTTGGCTATACACTTGACTTCCTCGCATGCCCCTGAAGAGGCAAGGGCTTCCTACGTCATCAATCTAACCTGCTTTGATGGTTTGCTCAAAGCAAGGATCGGATATCGATAGGCACTTTCCTTCAGCCCGAGGGTGCTAATGTTCTGGCTGGCATTGTGAGTCCAACGATATCGCAATTCCTAAGAAATTTTACCTTCATTGGTTTCATTCTGAAAGGGGATATGCTTTTCAAGATAACCAGCATACCAAGAGAAGCAAGTTTCAAAGCAAGAAAACAGCGAGGATAGAATATAAACGAGGATGCAATGGCAAATGCACTGATTTACGGGTCTGGGGCTATTGGTTCAATTCTGGGATACTTGCTCTGCTCGGCTGTCTCCTCGAAGGACGAAAAAGAGGCTGAAATCGAGAACGTTGCCCTCCTGGGAAGGCATGGCCATATGCAAATGATTCGCGAGAAGGGCCTGAAAATAGACTTTCCTGAGGACTCTTTTGCGGAGCGCTCGAAGAATCTCTTCTTCAAGCATTGCTTCACAAGCCTTGCGGAATTGGAAAAATCGGATTTTATCCCTGATCTGGTAGTAGTATGCGTCAAGACCTATTCCCTGCCAAAAGTATGCCGGGAATTGATGGAATCTGGCATGATAAAGGGTAGGCTCAGGGATTCCGAATTTATTCTTCTGATGAATGGCATGGGAAATAAAGATGCATTCCAACCCCTTGATCTTCCAGAGGATCGCATCAGGGAAGGGGTAACCTCATTTGGAGTGAAGTTTTCGCGAGACGGCCATATCGAGCTGAAGGGAGTGGGCAAGACGGTCTTCGAGGAGAAAGAAGGCTCAAGAGCCAGGAAAATCGAAAAGTTCCTGAAGACCGGATTTGAGAAAAAGGGCTTTGAGATCGAATTCGCCCCTGATTTCAAGAGGCACCAATGGAATAAGCTCTTTGTCAATTCCGTTATCAATCCCATAACCGCACTGACGCGAAAAGAGAATGCAATCGTTCTTCTGCCAGAGCTGGGAAGCACTGTGGAGAGGATCGTGGCTGAATGTGCCGGCGTTGCAGCAGAAGAGGGAATTGATACCGATCCAAAGAGCATTTTAAATGCGGTTTATTACGTGGCAGAGAAGACCTCCAAAAACACTTCCAGCATGCTTCAGGATATCCAGCGGGGAAGGATGACGGAGATCGACTCCATCAACGGATATGTCATGCGACGTGCCGAAAAGCACGGAATCATTGCGCCTGTAAATACAGCTCTGCACGGCCTCGTAAAGGCTTCGGAGAAGAGAGGCCCAGGATGAAAAACAGAGATAGCGAAAAATGCCATCGGCCAATGAGATCTTTATGACAGATGACGCGTGATGGAGCAGAAGTCCTTTTTCACGCAATACCCGTGGGTTGCACCAGCCCGGACCCTAAAAAATGCGAAAGCTATAACTTCCTCCCCTGCAAGGCACTCCTGTGAATATGCTGGTGGACTGGCTATTATTTTCTCTGCTTGGCGCAGCCTCAATGGCCGTGAC
>CABMDX010000388.1 GCA_902385025.1 uncultured archaeon
GGCCAGAAGGCCAGGTTCTCTTTTGTGGGAGCCGACCCTTCAGCCATGGTTACAGTGAAGAACCGGTATCTGACCATGGAGTTTTTCAGTGGGGGCATGGACCCGACCATGGAGAGGCTTTCGAAATGCGTGGACGTGGAAAAGAAAGGCACAGTGCTGCAGGGCCCGATAAAAGGGGGATATGATCTGTTCGATGCCCTGCGATCTGCCATTCCCTGCAGTAGGGGCATGCCTAACAGCTTCGGACGACAGGTATTCACCGGCGGAGGGATAGGATATCTGGCCTATGACCTGGTAGCCGAACGCCTGGGCAAAAGCTCGAAATCCGAGGCACCGGATGCCCAGTTCAGTCTGGCCGAGAGCACCTTCATCTTCGACCACCTGACGCGGAAGGTCTACTTTACAATAGCGCCCATTCTTCCAGGCCCCAAGGTCAACCTGATCGAGACCATCGGTGGAATCGACCCGGATTATGATCAGGCCGAGGATCTGGATACAAAAGGCCGGATTCTTACTGCCGGAGACATGCATCAGTACCAGGATTCAGTATTGAAAGCCAAGGTGCATATAAAGGACGGAGACATATTCCAGATAGTCCTGGCTAGATCAGCCAGAATCGAATGCCCAGACCCTCTCAAGCTCTATCGGAAACTGCGGAGCATCAATCCCAGCCCTTACACCTATCTCTTCGAGTTCGGAGAGCTTGCGATTGTGGGAGCCTCTCCCGAGACCCTTTTCAACACATACAACCGCCAGCTCAAGGTCAATCCCATAGCCGGAACCTGTCCCAGGGGGAGGACAAGGGCTGAAGATGACAGGTACGCCAAAATCATGCTGGGTGATGAAAAGGAGAGGGCTGAGCATGTCATGCTGGTGGACCTGGGGCGAAACGACGTTCGGTCGGTCTGCCGGTCGGGCACGGTGCAGGTGGAGGACTTCATGTCGGTTTTGAAATACTCTCATGTTCAGCACATTGAGACAACTGTAATCGGAAACCAGAGAGAGGAGAGCGACAAGTTCGATGCCGCGCGCGCGGTCTTCCCGGCAGGAACGCTCTCCGGAGCGCCAAAGCTGCGGGCCATGGAGATTATCGACGACCTGGAGCCCGATCCCCGAGGGATCTATGGCGGAGGAATCGGCTACTTCTCCATTGACGGAAGCACCGACTTTGCCATTGCCATTCGTAGCGTCCTGGTTAAGGACGGAGTGGCCACAGTTCAGGCAGGCGCCGGCATTGTGGCTGACTCGGACCCACAGAAAGAATATCAGGAGACTGAGAGGAAGATGGCTGCCATGAAGAGGGCCCTGGGGGTTGTGGTATGACTGGGACTGCCAGGCCAATCCTCTTCGTAGACAACCAGGATTCCTTCGTCTGGAACCTGGTGGACTACGTGTCTCAGTTCTATCCTGAGACTGTCGTCAAATCAAACCAGGTTGCTCTGGCAGAGGTGCTAGCCATGCAGCCACTGGGAATTGTCATCTCTCCGGGTCCGGGCCATCCTGCGAACCCGAGGGACATCGGCTCATGCCTGAAGATAATCGAGCAGTTCGGAGAGATTCCCATTTTAGGCGTCTGTCTGGGACACCAGGCCATGAACATCGCCTATGGCGGCACCATCTCCCACACCAGGCCCTTGCACGGCAAGACTTCGGAAATAATTCACGATGAAAAGGGCATATTCCGTGGAATCAAGAGCCCTATGATCGGCGGCAGGTATCATTCCCTGGCCATCGATAGGCTCTCCCCAGAGCTGGAGGTCGCAGCTCATACGGTTGATGGGGTCATCATGAGCGTGCGCCACAAGAGCCGTCCACATTGCGGACTGCAGTTCCATCCCGAGTCCGTGCTGACGCCCGGAGGCAAGAAGCTGATCTCCAACTGGATCGAGGATGTGGTTGGATACACCCGCTGATCGGTGGCATCCTGGAGGCCTCCAGGACAAGAGGCTTCAGGGCACAGGCCCCCTGGCCGAGAAACGAGCGCCGCGACCTAATCGCCTCTGCGCGTGCCCTTTTGGGACGCGGATTTATTCCCATCATTGCCGAGATTAAGCCCAAGGCCATTGGAAGATCTCTCTCTGCGGGTGAAGTGATGTCTTACGCCAGAGCCTATGCCGAGAATAACGCCTGTGCCATATCGGTCTTGACCGAGCCCACTCACTTCAATGGAGCTCTGGAGAACGCTCAAATTGCCCGCAAGGCAATGCTGCCGGTTTTAAGAAAGGATTTCATCTTCGACTGCAGGCAGCTTGACGAGGTTCAGGCAGACATGGTGCTGCTGATAGCGGCTCTTGGAATTGATCTGAGCCAATTCGTGGACGCGACCAGAGCCCGTGGAATGGAGCCGCTGGTGGAGGTTCATACCGTGGTGGAGCTGGAGGCGGCTCTGAAGACGGATGCCAGGATAATCGGGATCAACAACCGCAATCTGAATACACTGGAGGTCGATCTGGGGACTTTCGAGCGGCTTGCTCCCAGGGCGAAGGATGCCGGAGTGTTCCTGATAGCGGAGAGCGGGGTGCATACGAGAGATGATGCCAGGCGGATGATGCAGGCGGGAGCGGATGCGCTGCTGGTGGGGACGGCGCTGATGGGGGAGCCGAGGAGGCTGAGGGAGATTAACCGATTGTAAGCTTAATTTATCTGCAGTTCGGTGGCAGAGCATCCCGAAAATCATCAATCAGCAACGTCCACCTGGATTATGAGTGCTTCGAGGTTCACTTAAGTTGTAAGATCGAATGGCCACATACTTGATTTAGATCATTAATAATATTCATCATCGGGTTTAGAATCCTCCGAATCGTCTACGTTGTATTCTTCAGTTTTTAACAGACGATATTTTGCTATTATCTCAGGCGATAGTTGTGGATACGGCCATACCATTGTTGCCTCCTCAGCAAGTTTTTCAGTTCGCTCTACTATCTCGGTTTTTCCCCATTGATCTTTGCGACTTAGCCCCTCATTAAGACGCAGGGGGCAATTTCCCAATCCTATCGGATGGCCATCATTAACTAAATCGCGCTTTTCTAAGAACGTGCGATTGGAATATTTTTCATTATAAGCCGCAAGAGTCAGGTTTCCGATATTATTAATGTAGTTATTATGAATCTGTTCCCATTTTTCACCTAATTCCTTCATCCAGGCATTTGATAGTTTTTGAGGCATAATATGCTCGATTTCGCATTTGTCGATATTAATTGCTTTATGAGTATTGGGCCTCTCAAGCTTAGTTAGATAATATCTGCAATTGCGGAAGTGATAGAGATCCTTTGCTTTAATTTCCCTACTAAATTCATCATCTGTGGGAAAACGCCGATAGGATTCTTTTAATCCTTAACTCGTCACGTGGTAGGGAATAAACTCAATCCGAGCTTACTATCCAAGTCCCTAACTTTCTTCGGGACCTCAGAGATCAGAGTTCGATCGCCAATCCTGACATGATAC
>CABMDX010000389.1 GCA_902385025.1 uncultured archaeon
AATCTCGCCATTTATTTCCTCCATCATTATTTCTCTTGGAACCTGTTGCTCGTATGTACAATTTCCAGAGCACCGTCATTCGTCTCTATTATGAAAAGGTTTGCCATATTGTTCTTCCGACCTCGATGATCACCTCCTAACGGGAAGAACGCACTCACCTGGTGCCTTGAATCCCATCTTGCAGCTCTGGTCTATTATCCATTATCAGGGCAGCTTGCGAAATAATACAAATTATATTCGCGACATGAGAAGCTCTTTAGGTAAGGACCCGGCATAAGAGCATCAACTATGTGCACCTCCTGCAACTTGAAGGGGCATATCATTATTGCAGGTTGTCGATGTGGAGCACGAATCAGAATCTTGCAGGACAATCAGTTTAATGCCCTCAAGTTCCTTATCAAGTTATATTTTATAGATTGCCATTAATTATTATAATACTTATTATTAGATCCCGGACTAAATCTGGATGTCATCTCTCAATTAATGCTTTCTTGCAGGGTATAGTGCCTGCCAGAATATGGGGACTGAAGCTGCAGTCCCTATCCAACTGAATAAAAATCCGACGGATTTTCAGGGTAATTTGGATAAAATTAATATAATGGTATTTGCCATAACCGTAGGTAAAATAGTGTTTTTATTCGTCAAGACGAGCTGGAGGGAATATAATGGCAGAGACGAGGAACTTTGCCCTCAGAGACAAGAAGGGCAATGAAATTGGTGTTTTCACAGGAAAGCAGCCGAGACAGGTGGCCCTGAAAGCAGCTAATCGGGGTCATACGGACATAAGGCTCAGGGAGCGCGGCACAAAGAAGGTCCATTTGTTTATTGGAGAGCGGGTTCAGGTAAAGAAGCCCAAAGGGGCGCCTGCCTGGATGCCGGATAGCATTTGGAAGCCAAAGGTCAAGAAGGTAGGAGTCGAAAAGCTGGAGGAGCTTTAGACTTTCTTTGTCGCTGGAGAGTTTGGTCCGCATGAGAAGCGGAAACTCTCTATGATTTCCAACTATTATCGAATCGATCCATTTCGCATTTCCATCTTTTCAGGACGGCTACTATCATTATCTGCTATATTGCTGGTACTTTTATTACTACGACTATATTGCTGGTGCTGTTATTACTACGACTATTCTTCCTGTATAATGCATCCGATGCACATTTAATTAAACTTAAATAGTTTAAAATACTACTATGTATTCGAGCCTCCCTTAAATGCCATCCCAACATCAGGAAGGCTCTCGCTCCCCTTTCTCCCTTTTCCTGATTTTTCTATTCAAGCCAAAGCTTATTTCTTCTCTGCCGCAGGCATACAACATTAAGGTGTTTTGATGGAGGTACTCTGGATTACTGAGGAGACTGTAAAATCGCTCCTCACGATGGACGATGCAATTGCTGCTGTTGAGAAGGCCTTCTTTGACCATGGGTCCGGCAAGACACAGATGCCGCCCAAGTCCTATCTCTATTTTCCCAAATACGATGGCGACCTGCGAACCATGCCGGCCTACCTGGATTCAAATGAGCAGGCTGGAGTGAAGATCGTGAACGTCCATGCCAGAAATTCGAAGATCGGCCTCCCCACAGTCATGGCATTGCTTGTCCTGAACTCACCCCAGACCGGAGCACCTCTGGCAGTGATGGACGCAACCTACCTAACCAGCATGCGAACCGGAGCCGCAGGCGCTGTTGCCGCCAGGCATCTTGCCAGGCCGAACTCCAGTACGGTGGGAATGGTGGGAGCTGGAGTCCAGGCGAGAATGCAGCTTTTGGGTCTCTCCAGAATCTTCAAGATTGAGTCGGTAATTGTGTCTGATCTGAATATTGAGAAGGCAAGGTCATTGGAAAAGGATGCCAGGACATTCCTGGATTGTGACTTTAAGCTTGCGGCAAATGCAATGGAGGCCTGCAAATGCGATATTCTGGTCACAACCACGCCTTCGCGCCATCCTGTGGTCATGGAGTCCTGGGTCCGGCCTGGAACTCATATAAATGCCATCGGAGCAGATGCTGCTGGCAAGCAAGAGCTGGAGTCCTCCCTGACCAAAAAGGCGAAGGTGGTCGTCGATGATATGGCTCAGGCAAGACACTCAGGTGAAGTGAATGTACCCATCTCGAAAGGAGAACTGAGACCAGAGGATATCTATGCCCAGATCGGCGAGGTCCTGGCGGGCAGGAAGCCAGGGCGGGTGAGCGATAAGGAGATAACGATCTTCGACTCCACGGGCCTTGGAATTCAGGACGTGGCATCGGGCTTTGTGGTCTATGAAAGGGCTCTGAAGACAGGTAAAGGAATGCATCTGAAGCTGGATTGAAAATATTTATTAGAGAATTTTTTAAATTTTGACAAATTAGGATACTGCTTCACAATTTGATGCGAAAAATAGGTTCTGCAGGGCCTCAAAATCGCCCTGCCCCAATTATCCAATAAAGGATAACTATCCGACTAATTGCAGATCGCTTTTAAGCGATCAGACTTTCGGCTTAGTATCTTCTGGGTGGTCTTGCAGGCTTATGCTTCTGGTAGCAATCGCTGCAGTACACCGGCCTGGAGCCATCGGGCTTGAAGGGAACCTGACATGTCTTTCCGCACTCTGCACAGGTCGCATCGTGCATTTCTCTCGGGCCTCTGTTGAAGCCGCCTCTGCTTCCGCTTCCGTATCTCTCCATTTATTTCACTTACCTTTGGCATCGATCCCATGAACCGATCCTTGCTACAAACATCCCATCAAACTCAATTGAAGCGACGCTTATGCAGCCTTTTATAAAAGGATTAGCTATTTGATATACCTTTCGGTCATCCTTGTAGCCAGCAGAACAAACGCTATCAAGAGTTGATTTTCTTTGGAATGCAATGATCGGCTCTGCAAAAGTTTTTATTATAGTATTTCTATTTATAGATAGATGCAAGAGCTGATCAATTATGTCTGTTCCAATAGATAAGTCTTCAATTATCATATTTATTTTTATCATAAGCTTCCTGACGGGACTCGCGACCCCTGGAGACAGCATGCCTGGATTTTTCTTTGAGAATAATAGCTCTCTCCAGGAATATGGCGCCCTTTCAGGCTCTACAAGGGATTTTCCAGCGTCTCCTGTTGATGTGGATGATCGGAGCCTTGAATTTGCTCTTGAGCACTACTCCTCGTTCGTGCTGGATTGCTGGGAGATCGGCTGCTATCCCTGTAAGCTGATTGATCCTACCATCGACGAAATGGCCAGGGATCTTCAGGGAAAAGTGGTATTTGGCAGGCTTTGCATCGACAGCAATGAGGCTTCCAAAGAAAAATATGTTCTTACCAGGACGCCCACATTGCTAATCTTTAAAAACGGCACGCTTGTGGGCAGACATGTGGGAAACCTGCCGAAAATCAAGTTAGAGGACATAATTCTGGCCGCACTTGACATGAGATAGAAGAGCGACAATCAATCCACTCGCCGTTCCCTTTTTCCATAGTTCTAGCCCTTGTATTCCTCTCCCACCAGCTCCCGAATGCGATCTGCGATCTTTGGCCCCACCAGCTCCACCTCTTGCAGCTCTTCCTTTTTTGCGGTCATGATCTTCTCAATGGATCCAAAGTGACGGAGCAAATTCCTGGCCACAGTCGGACCGACACTGGGAATGGCAGATATGAGATACTCTTGCTGCTCAGATAGCGTGCGTGCGGTCTTGTGGCCATGGATCTTTGGCTCATGCCCCTCCTTTTGCTCACGGGCGGCGAGCAGTGCAAGGATGGAAGCCGTTTCATCTTGATCTTCAGAGGGAATAATGGGCACCTTATAACCTACTGCAACCGCAGCCAGCGCACCATGAATAGAAGCTGCAGAAACCTGTCTCGTGTAAAGATCTCTGCCCTCCAGAATCAGAACCGGTCGATCGTAGCTCCGGGACAGGTCTTCGATCTGGCGGAATAGGTTCCGGTCCGGATCGATTATCGATGCCACAAAATCCTGGGCCGTCTTTCGCTCGACCGCAACTCTATCGCTGAGCACATAGTCTCCAACCTCAAGATTCTTGAGGGTGACCTCCAGGCCTCTTGCCTCCAGGAGCTTGCCCATCTCCCTTTCCCTGGGATCCACAAAGATCTTACCCTGTATTTGACTATGCATTTCTGGCCCGTCTGCGCTATTTGCCTCTTTATATGCCCTAAGCTCCGCACTCTCGCGCTTATCTCCGATTTTGTCATCTGCAGGCCTTTCCCGACCCAGATCCCCTGCAACCTCTTCGGTTATCTGCATTTGCCGGTGGGAAAACTCACGGGCCAGGGATTCCTGGTCCCTTCTGCTGAGGCTGGCTATCTGTTTGTTCATCGTCTTTTCTTTGCGGTCGGAGATCCAGTAGTAGGCTTCGTCCCTTGTACCCCTGGCCATTAATACTACGACTCTGCCAGCTCGAGCCCTTCCAGTTCGTCCCTTGCGCTGAATGCTGCGAATTTCCGAGGGTACTGGCTCGTAGAATAGAACCAGGTCCGTGGCAGGGATATCGATTCCCTCTTCACCTACAGATGTAGCTATAAGCACATTGAACTCGCCCGCCCTAAACTTCTGCAGAATCTCGGCCTGCTTTTTCTGACTCAGACCCTCGTCATCCTCGCGGCTGGCCTGGCCCACGAATCGCACCGCCTTGATGGCCGGTTCATCCTTCAGGAACTTGATGAGTGAGGAGGCAGTATCCCTGTAATTGGTGAAAACCATGATGCGTGAATCTGGCCTTTGCGCGATCTGCTCTTGCAGAATCTTCTTCACCTCCGCCGGCTTGGGATGCTCTACCGTCAAGTTCTGCAGCTCATCCATAATGCGCCGGAACCTGGCGTCCTGCATGATTCTGCGAGAGGCCTTGGAGCCGCTTCTGGAAAGGGCCTCGCCCTCCAGCCTCTGAAAGTATCTTTTCAGAGCATCGGTGCCCTGCGTCTCGGCCAGCTCCACGGCATGATGGAGCTTGAGGATCTCTGCCATCAATGAAATTCCCTTAAAGGTAGATTGATTTGCCTGCCTACTGGCGGAAGACATGAGCAAGGCCTGCAGTCCCAATAGCTCCTTCTTGGAAGCCCGAGGATCGATTCTGGCTACAGAGACGCCCAGCAAATTCAAATCATCAATCCTGCTTCGGAGCAATTCTTCGATATCCGTCCTGATTTTGAGAAGCTCTTTTGGGACCGTCACCTTCACCCATTCGATCTCTCTCTGATGGACAAAGGGCGTTACATCCGGATCATTTTCCGTTCTGGTCTGAATGTTCTCTATACCTAGGTTTGTGCAGATCTCGGCCACCTTGTCACTCTGACTGCCTGGGCTGGCGGTGATACCCAAAACCAGGTTTTTTTTGCTTTCGCGGGCATAACGCTCTGCGATATAGACGTAGGCATAGTTCCCCACGGCTCTGTGTGCCTCGTCAAAAATGATCAGGGAGACATCTGCAAGATCGATCCTGCGGGAGAGAAGGTCGTTCTCGATAACCTGTGGTGTGGATGCAACTATTCGGCTCTTCTTCCATAATTCGACACGCTCATCCGGTGCGGTCTCCCCGGTCATCATGGCCACCATATCTGGGTCCTTTAAAATGCGGCGCAAAAATGTAGCATGCTGCTCTACCAGGGGCTTGGTTGGGGCCAGAAAGAGAACCCTGCCTCTGTCCAATCGAGCAAGCAATACCATAAGGGCGATGACCGTTTTGCCCAGGCCAGTTGGTACAACTATGAGGGATGATGATTTGAGAGCGGTCGCGGCCAAATCCAGCTGGAAGAGCCTCTTTTCTACGGTTTGCTCCAAAAGAAGCGGATGCTACAGGTAAGAGGGCATTGGATTCTACTGTGCCAGTCCCTGTATATAACTCGTAAGGATTGCATAGAGGGAAAGGCATAAGTCCATGTCCACCAGGCTCCGGGGTATTGCCTCCAAAAAAAATGGCGCTCTCTTTTATTTTCTCTATTTGATGTGTATCGATTTATCTCCGACTTTAGCCAACAGTATCCAAAAAATAGAAAGACATGGAATTATCCAAAGATAAGCTAAATTGACAATAGTCACAGGCCAAAGCCTCTGAAGCATAAATTCCCCCTTTTTTCAAGAATATTTCGTTTTATATTTGATTTTTAGAGGATAGATTTATATAATATAAATGTAAGAGATTCATCAAAGGCTAAATATCGCTAATAAGGCGAAATAGCTTTAAATTAACCACTTAGAAAAAAGGGGGCGAAAAAGAAAATGAAGGGAGTAATATTAGTAGTATCTGTGCTGGCGATTGCCCTTATGGGGGTTTGCGGCACTGTGCTGGCTAACCCGCCACTGGTACCGCCAGTGCAATATGAGCAGTTCTGTGAGGCACAAAAGGTATCTGGGACTGGTGTGGTCGATGTCAGCACCTCTATTGTCGACAAGAAGATAGCTCTTGAATACTACAACACCATGGCAGGAGATGGCGACCTGGAGCTGGACTCCGAACATGCCTATTCGCAAGATGCGGATAAACTCAAGAGGAATGTGAGCTCGGTGAATAGTAGCAAAGCGGTTGGCTTAAATCTATATGAGTCATCCAAAATGACCTACTCCGGTGCAACACCGTTGACTGGTGGAAAGTACTTGCATTCCAAGGCATTCTATGGTGGCATTGGCGCTGATGTTCAGGAGATGTTCTCAGTAAACCAAATGGAGTCGGATGAGACCTCCTTCTTTGCCTCGACAACCCCGTATAGGCCACAGAACGTTTCACCAGACGGAAAGAAGCATGCTGGATGGATCGACCCAGATAAATTAACCAAGGGAGGCCTGCTAAAGAATGCAGACAGAGATACCAACACGGTTGAGGAGATGATGACATCATATGGTGATAAAAACAGTTCGTCCGTGTATGTTCCATCACACCTGATCGGCATGGAGACCAAGAACTCCTTCAATGGTACCTGGGGAACCGATGCCAAATGGCATAAGATATTCTACAAGGACATAAAGGCTCACGAGATGTTCACAGGAACCTTCGAGGCCGAGAAGACCATAAAGTTCCATGAGAACCCTGTGCCAGATAAGATTCATGCACCATGTGAAGGAATAGACTGCTAGATCGAGTCGCTGCACAGACTGCAAGTCAGAGAATACCAGGGCTTGACTGGAAATCCCAAAAAACGGAATTGACTGTCGGGGAATCGCCGGCGGTCAACTCTTTTTCTATAATTGAATATTTTCAATAATTTATTCCGCCCGCGGATATGATCCCAGCACCTTGATCATTGCCGCCTTCTCTTCGATGGCTTTAAGGGCCTCTCTTACCGCAGGCTCGTCCTTGTGACCCTCCAGATCTATATAAAAGTAGTAGTCTCCCAGGCCCTTGCGACTGGGCCTGGACTCAATTCGGGTGAGATTGATGGCCCGGGCGGCGAACTCCTGCAATATGGCAAAAAGAGCACCTGGCCGGTCTCGCTGCAAGTAAACGACAAGAGATGTTTTATCCCTCCCCGTAGCCTCTGCCGCCACCTTCCCGGCCACGATGAAGCGCGTGACGTTGCCGCCGGCATCCTGGATGCCTCTGGCAAGAATCTTCAGACCGTACTTTTCCGCTGTGCCGGCCTCGGCTATTGCTGCCATCTCAGGAAACTCCTGGGCCAGGCGCGCAGCATGGCTGGTCGAGCCTGTGGTCCTGATCTCTGCTCCGGGATAATGGTCTCGAAGATACTGGCGGCACTGGGCCAGCGCCTGAGGATGGGAGAGCACGACCTTGACCTCGTCCTCGCCCCTGCCCACGAGACAGTGCTTGACCGGAACCGTCACCTCCCCAATGATAGACACACTAAGCTTGAGAAGGAGATCCATGACCACAGTGACTGCCCCTTCCAGGCTGTTTTCTACTGGAACGACCCCGACATCCGAGACTCCTGCTTCTACCGCTTTCAAGACATCCTCAAAGTCGCTGCAGTAGATTAGCTCAGTCATCTGCGCACAGCCGGACCTGGCCAGGTCCTGCGACCAGCGCAGCGCAGCCTTCTCCGAGTATGTTCCCTCTGGACCCAAAACTGCGATTCTCACGTATTCTCTTCTCCCCGGACCTTTCAGCTCTTGGCCTTTTGATCCAGTTCTGCTATAAGCTCCACAGCTCTGTCCACGCTGATCCTGCGCTCGGCTGCCATACGTGCCGCAATGATCTCAATCAGGTCGCACTTCGCTCCCGCCTGTGCGGCCACGTTCTTGGCATGCAGCGACATGTGGCCCCTCTGAATTCCCTCAGAGGCCAGAGCGCGCAGTGCAGCAAAGTTCTGGCACAGGCCGACAGCGGCTATAATGCGGGACAGATCTTCAGCACTCTTCACACCCAGGATCTTCACCGCGGTCTTGGCCACGGGATGCACGCGCGTTGCGCCACCCACCAGGCCTACGGCAACAGGCAGCTCGATGGTTCCTACCAGGTCTCCATCTTTGTTCTTCTCGTACCTGGTAAGAGACATGTAGCGCCCACTGATA
>CABMDX010000390.1 GCA_902385025.1 uncultured archaeon
CAGCACTTGCATTCTGCGGGATAGATTGTGAAAGGTGCCCAGTTCGTATTGCCACATCCAAAAACGATGACTGGCTGAGGCAAAAAACGGCGAGAGAGTGGTCCAATCTCTATGCAGAGATTCTTGAAAGCTTCGGAATACATAGCTTGAAGGCCGAGGACATGAACTGCGGTGGCTGCCGATCAGATAGGGGTCTCTTTATTGGATGCGCAAGCTGCTCGATTAGAAAGTGCTGCCGGGATAAGGGCTTTATCACATGTGCAAGCTGCGATAATTATGAGTCATGCAATATGCTTAATGCCTTTTACTCATTCAAGATTCACCAGAGCGCAAAAGAGAATCTCGATAGCATGCGGATGAAGCGATGATAATACAGAAATATCATTATCCTTCATTAAGCGGATCCAGTGAATCAAGCCCAAGAAATTTGGCGATGTTCTCCAGCTCCTCAAGATAAAAGAAATAGCTATTGACCTCCAGGCCACTTCTAAATAAGCAGGGTGTGAAGAAACAGCAGTATATTCCCAATGATATAAAGCAAGATACCCAAGGCACCAATGGTCCTCTTAGGCATGGAATGCGTAATATATAAAACAACGAACAGGATAGCCAGCACTGCCAGAAATGCCAGAAGGATCCTGCGCAAATGCACAAGAATAGGTTTCAGTAGGCTATGGTAGTATAAGAAATAGTACTTTACGCTGGCATCCTGATAGAATATTGCCTGAAAAAAAGCTATCAAGAAAATTGCTATAATGATGGTTAAGACGAGATTTCTCTTCCATTTTGCATATACCTTAACCAGTCTTATGCCGCTGCTATAGGCACTCGACATGCGATGTTCCAGCCGGTCGTTTATTTGATCAATTCTGTCCTTTACCACAAAATATTAAATTGCCAAAAAGATGCCTGCGAGGAAGTTCGCGATAATTCCAGCTTGCTCCAGATTCCTTTCATTTACGGCCGATAAGGCCCATTGAAGATCAAATAAGGGCATTGTTCAACCTTGGCAACCATTTCGCATATCCGCTATTTGCGCGATTTCTCCACGCGGTTGATTAATATATTTAAATATCTTTCGGAGCAGATGGCCGCAGTACACCCCACGGCAGAGCCGAGGGCATTCACAGTCCACCATCCGGCCATCCAGCTCATATCGGAATTCTGCCCGACATGGGCTGCCGCCAGATTCAGGCAGTTCAAGTATATTCTCGACGCCAGCCTGGTCGCCAGGACGAGCACGACAAGACCGGGGCCGCGATCCTGACGAAGATGTAGTCTGCTAGCTATGCCGGCTGGACGAGGGCTGACCATGCTCCTCCGCTCGCCTCTCCCCGCATCCGCCCGAGCACGCCCCGGCCCCCTAGCGTACGTGCTCCCGGCCATCCTGCTCGACCGGATCTTGTCAGTCATCCACGCTGCCTCTGGCAGTCTCACGCAACACAGATCCGCAGATATCGCGCCCCACAGGCCGCCATCCTGTCCACCATCCAATCTCTTTTTGTCTCTATCCCTGCATTTTCCGCCAGCAACTTATCAAGTACTCGTAGCCTATATACCCCAATATCCGTTTCTTCTGGTCTCCAATCAATTCCTCCTCCTTCGACAGGATCTCCTCAATAAGAGATACGATATCCGCCTCTCCATCCCAGCTATTCAAGAGTATCTCATTGGAGCCGATCTCATTGCAGACCAGATCTGCAACGAATGCCAAGAGAAATATATCATCCACGTAGCCATAAGGGCCGTGCAGCTCCTCCGGAATGATGTCATTTGGCAGGATGAAATAAGCAATGGCGGAGATAACAATAGGCCTCAGTCGAATCGGCAGCATCGGATCATCGAGCATCCTCGTCAGGAGCCGGTAGAGCTCCGGTGCCTGGTATATCAGGTCATCGTGGCGGCCTTCGTAGGCGGATATTTGCTCTTCAAGCAATTTATCAAATGAATTCAAGCATTATCCCTCAATTTTAGCAAACGGACAGATCTCTCTAAATTCATCGCAATCCGAACAATATTCATGATTTGGTGGAAAATCTCCCTTTTCGATCTTGTTCAGGATACTCGCCAGCCTCGATATAGCCTTCTCTTTTCGCTCTTCAGACCAGGCATTTGACTGCAGCTTCCCGTCGCCCAAAAAGTGAACAGTCGTTTTATCCACCTTAAAGCCCAGGCTCTCCTCAGCACCTAGAGCGTAAAGATCAAGCTGCAGATCGATCCCATCCCTTTTCAGCTCGCTGGCCTTTGAGGTCTTGAAGTCAACAATATCTATGCCCCCATTTTTCTCCCGCTTCAAGAGATCGATCTTTCCCAGCATCACCTGATCCTGCAGGGAAAACGAAAAGCCTGTTTCAGATCGAATTGCGGCAGAAAGGCTGCTTTCATGCTCTTCAACATATTTGCCAAGATGCCCAATTGCTGCGCTCTTGTATTGCTCCTCTCGCTTTGGCTTGGTGCGGCGGTTCGAAATCCATGTCTGCGAAACGATTTCCGGCACGTCTTCCTTTCGCGGTATCCTTCCCTCTATAGCTCTCGTATGAATCTCCTGCAAAGCCCTGTGAACATTGGCACCGTATCCAACAGGGTCCAGCCAGGGCGGCCTGAAGCCGTAAACCACGGCCATCTTGTAGCGCATGGGGCACTGCAGGAAGTAAGCGAGCTGACTGAAGCTATGCCTCGGCCTGGGGCCACTCTTTTCCCTGCACTGGCTGATCACCCTTTCCACATGTCCATTCTTGAGACTGCATGGTGCCTGGAGCTCGTCCCCAAACATTTCCCTGACAAACGAACTGGGCCCACCCCCGCGCTTATTGACCACGTCCGCAGTGCCCACAAGCAAGAGATCTCTGGCTCTGGTGGCTGCCACATAGAAGAGCTTCCGCTCATCTACCATATGGGGATCCATAACCTCCGGCTCGCCGCTTGCCCGCAGTTTGTAGGGGATCTCATATGGATCCTTGCGTCTGCTCGTGGGGAGCCTTCCATTCATGGCCGAGCCTATAATCACCACAGGAAACTCCAATCCCTTTGCCTGGTGGATGGTCATTATCCGGACTGCCCCATTTTCCGGAGGGACTGAAGCAGGATTCATTTTGCCATCTTTGAGGAGCTTGAGATACTGGAGAAATGGATAATGATTCTTGGTCTTTCCATATTCGTCCCAGGAAGCTGCGATGCCGCTCATCTGGCCCAGATTGAGAAGGGCCAGAAGATCCCGTTCCTTCTCGAAACGAGATACGCATCCTGTAGCGGCCAGCAGCCGATAGTAGACTTCCAGCAATGAACTGTGCTTCTTGCTCTGCACCCTCTCTTTTAGCTCAAGAAGGCGAAGCAGCTTCCTTCGATCATCCTGGTCCTCAACTCCAATGGACTTCAGCCCCCCATCACTGGCTACTCTCAGAAGGTCATCCTTGAATTCCTGAAGAGCATGCCGTGTCTGGCATCCGAGCCCCACAAGAGGGTTACGAATATAGCAATCTCCCCAGGACTTTGTTGCTCCCAGGAATTTGAGAAGCTCAAAGATACCGGATATATCGCCTCTCTCGAAGAAGCTGCCGTATCCTGTTATGTGGAAGGGAATTCCCACTTCTGCAAATGAGTTGACATAAGAACCAGCAGCATTCTTAACGCTCCGCAGAAGGAGGGCGATATCGCCATAACCGGCAATCTTGCCTGCTCGACGGAGATCCTCGATAAGCTCCACCACTGCCCTAGCCTCCTCGGTCGCAGTGTGCCTGTGGACCATGAAGACTTCGGTCTTGCCTTCACGAACTGCTTTGAGATCCTTGGGTATGCGGGCCTGATTATTGACAATAACCTGCAGAGAGTTCTTGACAATCGGATTCAGGCTTCTGAAGTTGTGTTCCAGCTTGATCATTTTGACGTTGGGATACCGCTTATGAAAACAGCCTATGTTCTTCACTGTAGCACCGCGGAAGCGGTATATGCTCTGATCATCATCTCCAACAACAGTAAGTTGTCCTCCGCAGCCAGCCAAGAGAGACAGAATCTTATCCTGGGCGGCATTGGTGTCCTGGTACTCGTCGACCAGGATCTCTCTGTAGCTCTCCCGGCAAGCGGACAGAACCTTTTTGTCCTGCAGCAGATCCAGCGCACGGCGCTGCAGGATGGCAAAATCCACCAATTCCTCTTCCTTCAGAAGGTCCAGATAGCGAGAATAGGCCTTTGCCACTACTGCCCGCTCCTTCCACTGGTCCGCATCATTAAGACAGCAGCAGGCTGAGTTCTCACTGCACCAGGCTTCCAGCTTCGAAGGCTCAACCATCTCCTCCGTGGCCAGGTTGAAGGAATGGATGACGCCCTGGAAGAACTGGTGCGGCAATCCCTTGACGATCTCATCCAGGCCCAGAGCTTTTCGATTGGAATACACAAATAAAAATTGTCCCATCTCGTCAAGAATGCGGAAATCGCCTGATGGACTCTTGAGATACCGACGCAGGATCTCTCCGAAGAAGGAATGCAGTGTGGAGACCTGCATTAATTCCACATTCACTTCCGGGAGCTTTTGCTGAATTCGATCCTTCAACTCCAGTGCTGCCTTATTGGTAAAGGTCGTGACCAGCATGTTCTCTGGTCTAACATCTCCGGATAGGATCAGATGAGCCACACGTCTAGATAAAACTTCAGTCTTTCCAGATCCTGGACCTGCAACAATTAGAAGAGGACTGCCTCTATGAAGGACCGCTTCCTTTTGCGGTTCCAAGAGATCTTCAAGGAGCTTTTCAGGTGTATCAACCATTGAACCGCTTCCCTAAGCTATCTTGGCAGGATAGCTGAGACTATTTGGATAGATTGTACTCATGCGTTTATGGCGACATTAAAATCTTAAATGTATTGATCAGAAAACGTCTTTTCAGATTTACTGAGACTCTTCGAGCAACCACTATGACCTAATGAGATATCGAGGGCAAATTTCCTCGCAGAATGTCTCTTCTCTATCTTATAGAGCGTCTGACCATTTGGCTCTTCGCTCCGGCTTCGCCCCACAAGCATTATTAAACTGGATTTTGGATGTAAAATGATCTATTTGAGCAATCCCAGTTATGCGTTGATCGCGGATCTTTTTCTTTGGACGACGTTTTATGATATTATTCTATATAAATAGGACAAGAGGATAGTATAGATATAATAAGATAAAAAGATTAAGTTGGGGTGCGAATCGTAATCAAGCCTTTTTCTACTATGATCTCAATCCTCCTACCAGGAACCAACCCTGCCTCATTCATTGCTTCTTTCGATAATTTTATCTTTCCGCTTCCGTTAACTGAATGAAGTAACCGCTGTTCAAGCTTCATTTCTTCTCGCCTTGCCAATAGTTTTCAATTGTATGGTCGCTGTATGTCCCTTTTCTAATATAACATGATCTATTATGGTATATTAGGATTTCGCCTATCTTTTATGCGAATTATTTATCCGGGCTCCTGGCGAACCTTTATCAATTCATATTATGATATATCATATTATGAAACAATTATCTGTACTGGTGGAGGATGATATCTTAGAGGCGATCGAGAGTCGCATAGTAGCCTCTGGCCGCAGCAAAAGCGATGTCGTCAGGGAACTTTTGGTAATCGGTCTGAGAAAACCACCAACATCAGCTTACAGAGACCTTGTAAACAATGCTATCGCAGCACACGAAAAAAAATTCCATGCAACGGATACAATTCAGGAACCATGAAAAGAATCGAATCAACATGGATATGCCATGCAAAAGCATCAATGAATTCCTGATAGGCGCCCGGGACCGCGAAAACGATTGCATCAGATTGCAGTCTTGATGCAGCCTAGTGAAGTCTGCCAATTGACTTTTGACGGGGGTCCTGCCATAGAATATAGCAAAACTCTTTTAAATGAAGTTAGATTATAGAAACCTTGAGGTGTAATTCTGAAAAATATTATAATAGCTTTATTCGTAATGGGATTTCTTCTTGCAAGTTCAGCAGGTGCAGTCCATGGAAACGGGAATGGGATTGGAGTCGGCAACGGTGTCGATGATGAATTTGTAGCACCTGGACAGGGTGGAACTGCGCCTGGGCAAGATGGATCAACACCAGGCCAGGATGGATCTGCGCCAGGCCAAGGCGGGACTCCTCCTGGCGAGATCGATGATCTACCCTGCGTATAAAAATAATTATCCTATTTTTTATTTGAAATCCTAAAGCTCTGGATTTTGCACGAAAAAATATCTTCATAATAATATCCTTTTGTTCAGAGCAAAAAAAAAGGAGCGCGGATCGCAGGCTATATGCGCGGCATTGGAGCGTGAGATGCCAGTCTATATCGAGATTAACCTGAACGTTTCCCAGGCACCTATGGCGTTGCGGTTGGCCACGACCGCTCCGCCTCCGCCGCTTTCTGCGAAAAGGTATTGGCC